>JAYVPR010000001.1:0-2957 GCA_043757245.1 Polaromonas sp.
TGCCGAGCAGATACTGGAGGTATTGAGCGCAGAGCCCTTGCTTCAAAACACCGCTGACGCATCGAATGGTGGCTACGCGCCCAAGCCCGCCTACAGGCCCCTGACCAAGTTTGAAAACCGGGGCATCAAGCTCGGCCACGGCGTGTGGGATGTGGTGTTTAAACGGGTGTCAATTCCGGGGTGACCAAAACACTCAAATACGCCCAACACGGCTTGAGCACGCGCCATGGCGTTGGGCCTAGCTGCATTGGTTTGCCTGCCGCGCCAAAAGCAAGCGCGTGGCACACCATGCTTGATTTTTTAGTCGAACGCTTCCCGGCCATCAGCCGAGATGTATGGGCGCTGCGTATGCAAGCCGGTTTGGTGGCCGACGAATTTGGAGCACGCGTCACACCCACGCGCCCCTACCAGGGCCATATCCGCATCTACTACTACCGCGATCTGCCGACCGAGTCGCGCATTCCGTTTGAAGAAACCGTGCTCTACCAAGACGCGCATCTGGTGGTGGCCGACAAGCCACATTTTTTGCCAGTAACACCCTCCGGCCACTACCTGCAAGAAACCCTGTTGGTACGACTGAAAAACAGGCTCGGCCTAAACGACCTCATACCCATTCACCGCATAGACCGTGAAACCGCAGGCCTGGTTTTGTTTTCGGTCAATCTGGCTGAACGCAACGCCTACCAGTCGCTCTTCAGGCGGCATGAAGTCGTCAAACATTACGAAGCTATTGCGACGAGCAACAACGCGATAGTTTTACCCCTCACCCGAAAAAGCCGCATTGTAGAAGACACGCCGTTTTTCAGGCAACGTGAAATTGAAGGCACGCCCAACAGCGAAACGCACATCCGTGTGCTGCAAGTCATGGCGAGTAAAGCGCGCTACGCTTTAAGCCCCGTCACAGGTAAAAAGCACCAGTTGCGGGTACACATGAATGCGCTGGGCTTGCCTATTTTGAATGACCGAATGTACCCACCCGTGGCCAACACGCCAGACGATGACTACAGTTTGCCGCTGCAATTGCTCGCCAAATCAATTGCATTCACAGACCCGGTGACGGGGCAGGCTCGACAGTTTGAAAGTCGCCTCGCTTTGAGCTTGTTGGATTTGTAGCGGTATGCTCTGCTGGCTTATTCATTTTTTCGAAATATTTTGACCGCTGCGACTCCCCACTCACCGCGATTCATTGACCTGATCGCTACGCCGCATCAGGCATCCGGCAACTCCCAAATGGAGTTGACGGCGTCTTTGTTGGCTGCAAATGCCAGCATTGCGCCCAAATATTTTTACAACGTACTGGGTTCAAAGTTGTTTGAAGCCATCACCCTGCTTGACGAGTACTACCCCACGCGTACTGAGGCGGGCATTTTTGAGGCGAACTACAGCGATATTGCGCAGGCTATTGTGCAGGCAGGTATTCGCAACGCCTGTCTGATTGACCTGGGCGCCGGCAACTGCGCCAAGTCTGCCGCGCTGATTCCACATATCCAGCCGCAGCAATACGTACCCGTTGACATTTCAACCGATTTTTTGCGCGATGCTGCACAGCGTTTGCAGGCCAGCTTTCCTGCACTGGATATTGTCGGCGTAGGCATGGACTTTTCAAGTGCCCTGGTTTTGCCAGATGCCGTGCAAAACGACAACCGCGTGTTCTTCTACCCCGGCTCCAGTCTGGGTAACTTTTCGCCTCTTGACGCGCTACATTTTTTGCAGCAAATCAGCGACCCAGCCAAAGGCAATGCCAGCGGTCTGCTGTTAGGCATAGACCTGATCAAAGACGCAGACGTACTAAAAGCCGCCTACGACGATGCACCCGGCGTGACGGCTGCGTTCAACAAAAACGTCCTGCTCAATATCAACGACCAGTTGGGGGTCGATTTTGACCTGCGGCAATGGCGGCGCGTGGCGTTATTCAACAAGCAAGAGTCCCGGATTGAAATGCATCTGGAAGCGATTGCCAACACCACCGTACGATGGACGGGCCACGAGAGGCACTTCGCTGTCGGTGAACGCATTCATACTGAAAATTCTTACAAATACACGCTGGAGTCCATGGCAGCGCTGCTCAAACAGGCAGGCTTCAGCCAAGTACAGCACTGGACAGACGCGAAAAACTGGTTTGGTGTTTTTTGGGCTTTAAAATAGGTTTTTTAGCTGTTTTTGAACCGTTTTTTAACCGTTTTTAGGTATCATTTAGGCCTGTATACCAATGAATACGGGCGCAATCAGCTATTAAATTTGTAGCGTATCAAATTTAGTCAGTATGCTGGTGATACAAGCTGATCGATTTTGAATTGCGTAGTACACACTTTATTAAAAAGTCAAAATACGCATCAAGTAAAACCTATTTGAAAGGTACGCGATGAGATCGGTTGCTGTCTCCACCCAAGTCCCAGTCGTGCCGCCCATCACTGAAAGCGATAAAAATGCACAAATCTCGCCTGACCCCAATGCTGTTCATTTAAGACCGTTCGCCCTGAGCTTGGTCGTTGGGTTGCCAGCATAGCGCCAGGCTTCGACAAGCTCAGCCCGAACGGATTTAGGTTTAAGTGAACAGCATTGCGCCTGACCCTACCAAGAAGGCGTCAAGCCTGAAAGAAATCCAGTCGCTGCTCAAATTTGACGGCGCCAAAGTTGACATCAGCGACATGCGCGTGACTGATTACAAAGGATTAAGCATCGCAAGGGAATCGGAGCTACACGAACCCGTATTTACTGGGTTAAAACTTCTATCCGCTTACCCCGTACCATATCTACTATTCCACCTAGCCAATCCGTCAAATTGTGACCCTACACACCCAACTACAAAACGCCAAAAGCGAAGAAGACGTAAAAGATGCCTACATCAAGGCCTTGGGGCTCAAGGGCTACACCAAAGGCCTGATTGACATTCAGACCAAAGAAATATGGTTTGAGGCCAAAGACACGGGTAAGAATTCGAGTTACGCCATGTTCAC
>JAYVPR010000002.1:0-2948 GCA_043757245.1 Polaromonas sp.
CGATATCAATGTACCCGTCGGCTGGCTCAGGCCGCGCATGATGGCTTTGTTCAGCGTGGCGCTGTCAATGGCCTGGTACAGCGCCTTGCGCACGCGCACATCCTTCAGCGGATTTTTGCCCTTCACGCTGGAGCCGACCAGTTCTTCACGAAACTGATCCATACCCAAAAATATAGTCCGGTTTTCAGCGCCGTCCAGCACCTTCAGGTCTTTGTTGGCACGCATGCGGGGCAAGTCTTGCAGGCTGGGGTCCAGTACCAGATCTACTTCGCCAGACAGCAGCGCTGCAACGCGGGTGGCTTCGGACTTGATCGGTGTGTAGACAATTTCGGTCACGTTACCCTCCAGCTTGCCCCACCAGTTGGGGTTGCGCTTGAAGACCATTTTCTGGTCTGGCTGCCAGCTTTCAACCACAAAGGGGCCGGTGCCCATGGCATTGCGGTGGGAAAAGCTCTCATCTTTGGTTTTGATGTCCTTGGGCTCTGTGGATTTGTTTTTCTCAGACCAGGCCTTGCTCATGACGCGAAGTTCGGTCAGTTGGTTCATCAGCACCGGGTTGGGTGCTTTCAGTGCAATCTCAATGGTCGACTCGCCTGTTTTATTGACTTTGTCGATGCCCTGGGCAAACACACCGTAGTTGGAAGTTTTGGCCATCGAGCGGTTGATGGAAAACACCACATCATCTGCCAGCAATGCGCTGCCGTCGCTGAACTTCACGCCCTTGCGCAGCTCGATACGCATCAGGGTTGGGTTGACCAGAGTCCAGCTGGTGGCCAGCTGCGGTTCGATCTTGAAGGTGCGGCTGTTGTAGTACACCAGCGATTCATACACCGCCGCATGAATGCCGTTGCCCAGCGCGTTGTTCTGTGAATGGATGTCCAGCGTGGGGATGTCGCTGGCGCTGGTCCATTTGAAGGTTTTGGCGCCGGCGGGCGGGGCGACTGCTACGGCGGCAGCCAAAATGGCGAGTTTGCAGTGGGCAAGTTTGAGTTTCATGAGGAATCCTTTACGCCATCAAAAATTTGGCGATTAAATTTAGAAATTAACGTAACTACTCAGGTTCCAAAACACGAAGCTGACCATAGAAGTCATTCACCGCAGAGGCGCAGAGCACGCAGAGGCTCGCAGAGAAAATTTTCCTTTTCTTGCCTCCTCTTGCTCTGCGCTCTCTGCGTCTCTGCGGTGAAGGCTTTTTTTCTGCCGGGCTGAGTAGTTACAAATTAACTTAAAACATGAACTATGCCGCAAACCCCGATCCTGGGTCACCGGGCTTTCACTGAGATGGCCTCAGTTGATGCAGGAAATTGACTGGGAATTCAATGCAAGGAAATGGGCGTGGTGGCCAGGCCGCTGTAGCCCTCAAGGGTGTCTTCAATTTCCTGCTGAGTTGGCGTGTTGAGCTGCCAGGCGCTCAGGCGCTGCTGAAACATCTCGGCCCAGGAACCATCCAGATACACCTCTTTGCCGGAGCGCTTGTCCACAATTTCAAAACCATTGCGGGCCATGTGCGGAATGGTGGGCGGCGGTGCCGACGCTTCAGGCGCGTTGGCGTGAATTTGCACCACCACAAAAGATTCCGAGTCGTAAAGCATTTGCATTTGAATTTA
Organism: Polaromonas sp.; assembly: GCA_043757245.1. GTDB lineage: Bacteria > Pseudomonadota > Gammaproteobacteria > Burkholderiales > Burkholderiaceae_C > Polaromonas. The sequence continues at coordinate 1,608 of JAYVPR010000002.1, forward strand.
TCCTTGTTGCATTCTAAGCATGCGTTAGCACTTCATATATCAACGGCTGTGCCAACTTCAAGGTCGTCAGGGTTAATCCGCTGCTAGCGTGGTATTAATTCACAAACTCTTCACAACGTCAGTTAATTGCTGATCAATAAAGTCACCATTTTGCTGGGTGATGCGGCTGCGTACCGGCAGATAGCCGAGTGACGGCGCAAACCAGATCTCCACTTTCTGGTCAAACTCCTTGCGCGGCTTGCGGGTGAGCTTCAGGGCGGCCATTGGCGCGCTCATCAAGTCCAGGGTTTCCTCGGCCTCGACGACGAACGTCCAGGTGTCCGCCTCACGCGGTCCAATCGTTAAAAAGGTGATGTTGTTGCCGAGCGGGAAGTCCTGCGGCCTGGCTGCCAGCATGCCGCCAAGTTGTAAAAACACGCTGACCCGGTCTTGCGCGCCCTCTATCCACGGGGCATCGGGCGTGTTGGCGCTGAAGCTGATCTTGCCTTTCTCGGGCTCGAAATGCGCCGCCAGCTCGGTTCTGAACTTGTCCGCAAAACGCGTGGGTGCCAAGCCGCTGCCGGTGATTTTGCCGACGCTGGTCATGCTGCGTGAGCCGACTAAAAAGGCACTGACTTTCATCATGACCTCATAGCTGTCGCCGTTTGTTTTCCATGCCAGTTCGGAATCGGCATGGTAGTTCAGGCTTTTTGACAAGCCGATGACTTTGTACTGCAAGCGCACAGAACCCGGCAAGCGGATGGCGGTGACTGGTGTGGTTTGGGGCCCGACGGGCAGCGTGGCAACAGCCTGGGCAGGTGTGCTGGCTGCGGCGCTTTCAACAGGGATTTCAGCCGTGGTGAGCGAGGTTGGTGAAGGTTCTGCAAGTGCTATTATTTCAGGAGCTGCTTGCGCATGTATTTGTTGGGCTTGATGCTGATTTGATGGGTTTTTTAGGGTGTTTTGAGCGGTTTGGACAGCTTTTGGCGCGGCTACAGGTGCGGCAGTGGCCGCTACTGCTGGCGCAGGCGCTGTGTCTATGCTTCGGGTGATAAACGTGGTGAGAGTTTTGCCGCTCACGTCGTCTGCGCCTGGGCTGATAGCCAAGTGCGCAGGGGAGGCCTGCAGAACCAGCGCGTGCGCGGCCACCACCAGCGCGGCTACGGCCGTCAGGGGCCGCCAGCCGGGTGCGCCTGTGGTCGGTGCGCCTTGGTTTGGAGCGCCTGTTGCGTCAGTCATGCCGCAATGTAGCCCAAATCGCTTGACAGTTGCTGGGCTGCGGCTTTCAGTGGCGTGGCAACTTCGCCGTCCCAATCGGCATCAAAGGTGCTGAGCGAACCCAGCGCCACCATGCCCAGCACC
>JAYVPR010000003.1:0-2943 GCA_043757245.1 Polaromonas sp.
AGGGTGGGGGCAAGTGCAGAAACAGTGCCCGCATCGTGCATGCCCCCATCCCAACCTTCCCCCGGAAGGGGAAGGAGTAGGAGGGGCTGAGTAGTTACGTTCAATGATGGTTACACACTGAGCAATCAGCATTGCGCGGCATCCTGATTTCAGACCAGGCCATGTTTCTTGCATCCAACATCAGCAGTCGCCCTGTAAGCGCTTGCCCCACATTCATCAGCAGCTTCAGCGCTTCAGCTGCCTGCACGCTGCCAATGATGCCAACCAGTGGCGCAAACACGCCCATGGTGGCGCACTGGGCTTCTTCAAGTATTGCGGACTCCGGAAAAACGCAGGCGTAACACGGTGACTTTGCATCACGCGGGTCATACACCGTGACTTGCCCGTCAAAGCGGATCGCAGCACCAGACACCAGCGGCCTGCCATGCGCGACGCAGGCTCGGTTAATGGCGTGGCGGGTGGTAAAGTTATCAGTGCAGTCGATGACCACGTCGGCAACCGGCACAAGTCTGGCCAACAGCGTATCGTCTGCCCGCTGGGTGATGACGGTGACTTGTACATCCGGATTGATGCTGGCAATCGCTCGTTGAATCGACTGCGCTTTGGGCTGGCCAACGTCAGCTAGGGTGTGGGCAATTTGCCGTTGCAGGTTGGTTGTATCGACCATGTCATGGTCCACCACCGTGATCTGCCCGACACCTGCACTGCCCAGGTACAACGCTACCGGCGAGCCCAAACCGCCAGCGCCAATGATTAAGGCGTGTGAAGCCAGCAACTGCTGCTGACCTTGAATGCCGAGTTCGTCTAAAAGGATATGGCGCGAATAGCGCAACAATTGTGCGTCGTTCAAGACGATCAGTTCTGTTTTTTCTCGTCTTTGTTCTCGATCACCGCTGTTTTGCTGACGATGACAGGCCTGCCCCTGAGCTGGTTGATGGCCTGCGCCAGCGGGAAGTCCTTGTCGCTGCCCAACTCGGGTGAGCGGCGCTGCTCCGGCGTTTTTTTATTTTCTTCTTCCAGACGTTTGAGAGCCAGCTCGCGCGCTTTTTCACGGTTGGCGTCTTTGATTTCCGAGCCTTGGCCGCTACCCAGGTGTTTTTCGAGGTCGGATTCACGGGTGCGCAAGGCGGCAAACGGGCTACCTTCCAGCGTTTCGTCAATCATCACATCAGGGATGATGCCTCTAGCCTGAATCGACTTGCCGCTTGGCGTGTAGTAGCGGGCGGTGGTGAGCTTGATGCCTGTGTCCGGGCCGAGTGGCCTGACGGTTTGCACCGAGCCCTTGCCGAAGGTCTGGTTACCCATGATGGTTGCGCGCTTGTGGTCTTGCAGCGCACCGGCCACGATTTCACTGGCGGATGCCGATCCTTCATTGACCAAGACCACGAGCGGTACGGTTTTCAGGGCGGCGGGCAGGCGTTTGAGCGGGTCATTGCCTGCACGGCGCAAATAAAACTCGGGCGCAGCTTTGTAGGTGAGTTTGCTTTCTGCAAGTTGGCCATTGGTGGACACCACGACTACGTTTTCTGGCAGAAACGCAGCAGAAATGGCCACTGCTGCGTCGAGCAAGCCACCCGGGTCATTGCGCAAATCCAGCACCATACCTTTCAGATTCGGCTCCTGTTTGTAGATGGCCTCGACCTTGGTGACAAAGTCATCGACGGTGCGCTCCTGGAACTGGCTCAGGCGAACCCATGCGTAGCCAGGCTCCACGACTTTGGTGCGCACCGATTGGGTACGAATCTCTTCACGGATGATAGTGACCGGGAAAGTACGGCTCTCATCCTTACGAAAGATTGTCAACACGACTTTGCTTTTTGGCTCGCCACGCATTTTTTTAACAGCTTCATTGAGCGACAGGCCTTTGACGGCGGTGTCGTCAATCCGGGTGATCAGGTCATTGGGTTTGAGACCCGCACGGTCAGCAGGCGAGCCTTCAATCGGCGACACGACTTTGACCAAACCATCTTCCTGGCTGATTTCAATGCCCACGCCGACGAATCGACCACTTGTACCTTCACGGAATTCCTTGAACGATTTTTTGTCAAAGTAAGCCGAATGCGGGTCCAGACTGGCGACCATGCCAGTGATGGCATCTGAAATCAGCTTTTTCTCGTCCACGGGTTCCACGTAGTCTGACTTGACCATGCCGAACACACTGGCCAGTTGCTGTAGTTCTTCAAGCGGCAATGGCGCCAGGCCGCCGCGTGCCACGGCTTGTAGCTGGACGGTGGTCAGCGCACCGGCTATGACGCCAATTGAAACCCAGCCTGCAATTTTGAGCTTTTGACCCATGGAGGTACCTTGAATGAGAACGATCAAAACAAACGATTAAAGCAATATACACCTAGGAGTAAACCCCTGTGAATCAGTTCCCTGTTTACTTGCTTTTTACACGGCGGCTAAATCATCGCCCAGGTAGTAGTGTCTGATCGGTTTCAACTCAGCATCAAGCTCATACACCAGCGGCGTGCCGTTGGGGATGTTCAGGCTGACGATATCAGCGTCAGAAATGTTGTCCAGGTACTTGACCATGGCGCGTATTGAATTGCCGTGCGCGGCCACCACCACCCGTTTGCCTGCCTTCATGGCCGGGGCGATGGCTTCAGTCCAGAAGGGCAGCACACGCTCGACGGTGTCTTTCAGGCATTCCGTCAGGGGCACCTGGCCGGGCTGCAACCTGGCATAACGGCGGTCAGAGCGCTCACTGCGCTCGTCGCCGGCCTCCATGGCAGGTGGCGGCACATCGTAGCTGCGCCGCCAGATCAGAACCTGGTCATCGCCATATTTTTTGGCGGTCTCAAGCTTGTTCAAGCCCTGCAAGCCGCCGTAATGCCGCTCATTTAGCCGCCAGCTGTTGACCACCGGCAGCCAGGTACGGTCCATTGCGTCAAGCGTATGCCACAGCGTGTGAGTGGCGCGCTTGAGTAGGCTGGTGTAGGC
>JAYVPR010000004.1:0-2940 GCA_043757245.1 Polaromonas sp.
CTGCCGCGAGATTCCCGCCGGTGAATTGACGCGCTTGTTCGCCGCTACATGAAACTCCATCTGATCTTTGCCCGCGCCGCCAATGGCGTGATCGGCATGGCGGGCACCATGCCCTGGCATCTGCCCGAAGACTTGGCGCACTTCAAACGCACCACACTGGGCTGCCCCGTCATCATGGGGCGCAAGACCTGGGATTCCATCCCCGCCAAATTCCGCCCCCTGCCGGGCCGACTCAACGTGGTGGTGACGCGCCAGCGCGACTGGCAGGCACAGGGGGCCAGCGTGGCCCACTCCCTGCCCGAAGCCACGGCTTTGTGCGGCAACGCCAGTGACGTCTGGATCATGGGTGGGGCCGATATTTATGCGCAAGCCCTGCCCCTGGCAGAAACCGCCGTGGTGACCGAGATCAACGCCACGTTTGAAGGCGACGCTTTTGCCCCACAATTCGGGCCAGAGTGGGTGGAAACGACACGCGACAATCATGTCTCGGCCACCGGCTTGCACTACAGTTTTGTTACTTTCACACGAACCCAAGGAGTCTGATATGTCTGGAGACGGCTTTCACGTACACGGCCCACATGACCACGAGTTGGAGCATGCCCAGCAAGGCGGCCACGGCGAACACAGCGGCATGATCAACCAGATCGCCATGTTCACCGCCATCATCGCCACCGTCGGTGCCATTTTTGGCTACATGGGCGGAGCCACGCAGGCCAATGCGGGCCTGTTCAAAAACAACGCGGCTATCAAGAAAACCGAGGCCTCAAACCAGTGGAATAACTTCCAGTCCAAGAGCACCAAACAATCGCTGGCCGAGGTCTCACGCGACCTAACCCCTCGCGAAGATGAAAAGACCAAGTACCAGGCCAAGATTGACCGATACGAGAAAGAAAAGAACGAAATCAAACTCGGCGCTGAAAAACTGGAGGCCGAAGCCACTGCCTGGGACCAGCAAAGCGACGCGCAAATGCACCAGCACCACCGTTGGGCCCAAGCCACCACCGTGCTGCAAGTCTGCATCGCGCTGGCGGCCATTTCCCTATTGACCAAGAAAAAGTGGCTGGAGTACGCCATGTTTGGTGCTGGCGGCCTGGGTGTGATCGTTGGCCTACTGGCGGCGCTACATATTTAATAGCTGTTCACGCTAGTTTTTAAAGGGCTAGCGGCTTAAACCCTATGAAATTTTCCACCTGGAACGTCAACTCTTTGACCGTGCGCCTGCCCCAGGTGCTGGACTGGCTCAAGTCCAACCCGGTCGATGTGCTGGCGCTGCAAGAACTCAAACACACCGACGACAAATTCCCGTTTGAGGCCCTGGCCCAGGCCGGCTACGTCGCCCAGTGTTTCGGCCAGAAAACCTACAACGGTGTGGCGCTGCTCTCTCGCACACCCGCCACAGATGTGGTGCGCAACATCCCTGGTTTTGACGACGAGATGGCGCGCGTCATCACGGGCACGGTCGCAGGCGTGCGCGTGGTGGGGGCTTATTTTCCCAACGGGCAGGAGCCCGGCTCGGACAAGTTCGACTACAAAATGAACTGGCTCAAGGGCTTGCGCCAGTGGCTGCGCGACGAGTTGGTGCGCCACCCGCAACTGGTGCTCATGGGTGACTACAACATCACGTTTGACGACGCCGATGTGTGGGACCCGGTGGGCTTGAGAGACACCATCCACTGCACCGAGGAAGAGCGCTACCACTTGCGTGCGCTGGTGGCGCTGGGCTTGACGGACTCGTTTCGGATGTTTGAGCAACCCGCCAAGAGCTTTTCTTGGTGGGACTACCGCGACGGCGGTTTTCGCCGCAATCGCGGCCTGCGCATTGACCATATTTTGGTGAGTCATGCGCTCAGGGCGCAGGTGCTGTCTTGCACCATTGACAAGACGCCACGCAAGAAAGAGCGCCCCAGCGATCACGCCCCGGTGGTGCTGACGCTCAGCTGATTGCTTGCGGGGCCGATGGCCGCCATTCGTTTTGCGTCAACGCTGCCAGCGACTGAAAAAACACATCGGCAGGCGCAGGTTTTCCAAATAAAAATCCCTGGTAATGCAGGCAACCTTGTTGCACCAGGAAGCTTCGCTGTGCTTCGGTTTGCACGCCTTCGGCGATCACGTCCAGCCCCAAGCTGCGCGCCAGCGTCACGATAGTGCGAACAATGGCGGCATCGCTCTCATCGGTCAAGATGTCTTGCACAAACGACTGGTCAATCTTGACCTCATCGAAAGGCAAACGCTTGAGGTAGGACAAGGAGCAATAACCAGTACCGAAGTCATCCAGAGAAAACCGCACCCCTCGGGATTTAAGCGTGTTCATTTTGGCGATGATGCCCTCCACATCATCGAGCAGCAAACTCTCGGTCACCTCCAGTTTGAGTCGCTGTGCGTTCGCCCCTGACTCATCTAAAGCTTGGAGCACCATCGCCACAAAGTCGGGCTGACGAAACTGGCGCGCGCTGATGTTCACGCCCACCATCAGGTGCGCGGTTTCGGCTTGATCCGCCCAGGCCGCCAATTGATGGCAGGCGGCTTGCAGCACCCAGTTACCCAGGGGCACAATCAGCCCGGTTTCCTCGACCAAGGCAATGAATTCGACGGGCAGCAAAAGGCCCCGCTTGGGGTGCTGCCAACGCACCAAGGCTTCGCTGCCCACGGACTCACCCCGGGCATTGACTTGCACCTGGTAGTGAAGCAGGAACTGCGCGTTCAATAGTCCCGCGCGCACGTCGGTCTCCAAGGTGGCGCGCGCCATGACAGCCGCTTGCATGGCAGGATCAAAGAAGCGCAGCGTGTTGCGCCCTGCGGCCTTGGCCTGGTACATGGCCACATCGGCGCGTTTCAATAACTCATCCACTGAATCCTGGTGGCCGACAAACAGGGCAACGCCTACGCTGGGCGTGCTGCGGTAATCTGAACCATCCAGCTGGTAGGGGAAGTTGAGGGCTG
>JAYVPR010000005.1:0-2937 GCA_043757245.1 Polaromonas sp.
CGCTTGGCCATCAGCGTGCCAGCCGCACCACCGACCAGCAAAGCGCCCAGCACATACACCATGCCCTGCGCCTTGCCGCCCGAGGTTTCAACAATCAACGCACCCGTCGTCAGCACGGCAATCGCCATGCCGACCATGCCAAACAGATTCCCGCGCAGCGACGTGGTGGGGTGGCTCAAGCCTTTGAGTGCCTGAATAAAAAAGACCGAAGCTACCAGGTACAGCAGCGTGACGATGTTCATGCTCATTTGGTTGCTCCTTCAACTGCGGGTGCTTTCTTCTCTTTTTTCCTGAACATCTCCAGCATTCGGCGTGTCACCAAAAAGCCGCCAAACACATTCACGGCCGCCAGCGCAACGGCCAGCACGCCCATGGTTTTACCCAGCGGTGTTTCAGTCAACGCGGCAGCCAGCATGGCACCAACAATGACGATCGCTGAAATGGCATTGGTCACCGCCATCAGCGGTGTGTGCAGTGCAGGTGTGACAGTCCACACCACGTGGTAGCCCACGTAAATAGCCAGCACAAAAATAATCAGGTTGATGATGGTGGGGCTAACAACAGTAAGTGCTTCCATGTTCTTCTCCAGATGTTTTTTTAATTATTTGCGTTTGACGTCGCCGGCTTGCGTCATCAGGCAGGCGGCCACAATATCGTCGGTCATGTCGATGTTCAAAGCGCCTTCTTTGGTGATGATGAGCTTTAGAAAGTCGAGCAGGTTGCGTGCGTACAGTGCGCTGGCGTCTGCTGCTACCAGGGACGCGATGTTGGTCTCGCCAATCAGCGTCACGCCGTGCTTGACCACGGTTTTTCCGGGTTCGGTCAACGGGCAATTGCCGCCCTGCGGCGCAGCCAAGTCAACAATGACGCTGCCGGGCTTCATGGCCTTGACCATGTCTTCGGTCACCAGCACAGGCGCAGCGCGACCTGGAATCAACGCCGTGGTGATGACAATGTCGGCATTGGCCACACGTTTGGCCACTTCGTCCTTTTGCCTTGCCAGCCAGCTCGGCGGCATGGGTTTGGCATAGCCGCCCACGCCAACGGCGGCTTCGCGCTCTTCGTCGGTCTCATACGGTACGTCAATGAACTTTCCGCCCAATGATTCAACCTGTTCTTTCACGCTGGGGCGCACATCGCTGGCCTCAATCACCGCACCCAGACGCTTGGCGGTGGCAATGGCTTGCAGGCCCGCCACGCCAACGCCCAAAATCACGACGCGGGCGGCTTTTACTGTGCCCGCAGCGGTCATTAGCATGGGCATAAAGCGCTGGTAAGCGTTGGCGGCCATCATCACGGCTTTGTAGCCTGCAATATTGGCTTGTGACGACAGCACATCCATGCTTTGCGCACGGCTGGTGCGCGGTGCGGCTTCAAGTGCGAAGGAGGTGAGTTGCGCCGTTGCCAGGCGCTGCAGGCCAGCCGCATCAAACGGGTTGAGCATGCCGACCAGCACGCCACCAGATTTGACGTGTGGGATTTCACTGTCCAGCGGGCAGCGCACTTTCAGAACGATGTCAGCTGCATAAGCACCCGCAGCATCGGTGATTTCGGCACCGACGGCTGCGTAGGCATCGTCAGGCACGCTGGCTGCGACACCAGCGCCCGATTGCACACGAATCGTGTGGCCTTGAGCTTTGAGTTTTTTAGCCGTTTCCGGCGTGATGGCGACGCGTGTTTCGCCGTCCATAATTTCGGTGGGTACCCCAATCAGCATGGGTTTCTCCTCAGTTGAGCGTTAGTTTTTCGGGATTTTTGGGCTTTTTGGGGCTGTTAGCTAGCTTACATGAGTTTTTGAGCCGCTCTGAGTGGGTATTTCATAGCCTTTACAGGCAAGCCTCTCCGATCCACCAAGCAGGGGCCGCGGAACTGGCTTTGCCAGGCCGCAGGCGCAGCGGCCCCCTCGGGGGGCAGGGCGCTACACGAAGTGAGCAACCGTGGGGGCTCTACTTAGCCGTTGGCATGACGAACTCCGCACCTTTGCCAATACTTTCCGGCCAGCGCTGCATGATGGATTTTTGCTTGGTGTAAAAACGCACACCCTCTTCGCCATAGGCGTGCATGTCGCCGAACAGGCTTTTTTTCCACCCGCCAAAGCCGTGCCAAGCCATCGGCACCGGGATGGGCACGTTGATGCCGACCATGCCGACTTGAATGCGGCGGCTGAATTCGCGTGCCACGTGGCCGTCACGCGTGAAGCAGCTCACGCCGTTGCCAAACTCGTGGGCGTTGATCAGGTCTACCGCTTCGGCAAAATCCTTCACCCGCACACAACCCAGCACTGGGCCAAAAATTTCTTCTTTGTAGATGCGCATGTTGGGCGTGACGTGGTCAAACAGCGTGCCGCCCATCCAGAAGCCGTTTTCACAGCCTTGGCCTGCGTCTTGACCGGTAAAGCTGCGGCCATCCACCAGCAATTTGGCACCTTCTTCAACCCCCAGGTCGATGTAGCCGGTGATGCGTTTGTGCGCGATGCTGGTGACGATGGGGCCCATTTCAGCGTCCAGGTTCACGCCGCTTTTAATCACCAGCGTTTTAGCGCGTGCGGCCAGCATGGGGATGAGTTTGTCCGCCACATCACCCACCAACACAGCCACTGAAATCGCCATGCAGCGCTCGCCTGCCGAGCCATAACCCGCACCAATCAGCGCGTCAACGGCTTGTTCGAGGTCGGCATCAGGCATGACAACCATGTGATTTTTAGCGCCGCCCAGGGCCTGCACGCGTTTGCCGTGATGCGCACCGGTCTCGTAGATATAGTTAGCAATCGGCGTGGAACCGACGAAGCTGACGGCTTTGACATCGGGATGGACCAAGAGCGCATCGACCGCCTCTTTGTCGCCCTGCACCACGTTGAACACGCCATCGGGCAAGCCAGCTTGCTTCAGCAAATCGGCCATGAACAAAGACGCTGACGGGTCAATTGGGCTGGGTTTG
>JAYVPR010000006.1:0-2934 GCA_043757245.1 Polaromonas sp.
TTATGGATGGCACTGGCGGGCGCATTGCGTCGTTGCTTGTCGCTTGTGTGGCTAGCCACACGGCGCGCCAATCGCCTAGCACTGCATCCCGCCAGCACCGCCCAAAACGGTACATTTATTAATTCCGCATCCCTAAGCCCGACAGGCTGCTAGTCTTTAATAAACGCTGACACCGCTTCCTGCCCGGACTTCACCGATCACTACAGCTTCAGCAAAGCCCTGGGTATGAAAGATTTCCAGAACCTGGGCTACAAGGTCAGGGCTGCAAGACACCAGTAGGCCGCCGGACGTTTGCGGGTCACTCAAGAGCGCTTTATCAGCTTCAGAAAACGCATCGGGTAGCGTGACTTCCTGACCGTAGCTTTCCCAATTGCGGCCTGATGCGCCGGTCACGCAGCCCTGGGCTGCCAGCTCGCGCACGCCAGCGATCAAGGGCATACGCGACCAGTCCAACCGTATTTGCACTTTCGCGCCGCGTGCCAGCTCCAGGGTGTGGCCGGCCAGGCCGAAGCCGGTGATGTCGGTCAAGGCGTGAACGCCATCAAGCGCAGCCAGCGCAATGCCGGGTTTGTTGAGCTGGGTGGTCACTTCAATCATTTTTGCGTAGCCTTCGGGCGGGAGCATTTCCTTTTTGAGTGCGGCGGACAAAATGCCTACGCCAAGTGGCTTGCTCATGACCAGAACATCACCCACTTTGGCACCCGAATTTTTCTTGACCCGTGACGGATGCACCAAACCCAACACAACCAAACCATAAATCGGCTCAACTGAATCAATTGTGTGACCACCAGCAATCGGGATGCCCGCGTCGCGGCACACATCCTGCCCGCCGCGCATGATGGCGCCTATGGTCTCCAGCGGCAACACGTTGATCGGCATACCTACAACTGCCAGCGCCAGGATAGGCGTACCGCCCATGGCGTACACATCGCTGACCGCGTTGGTGGCGGCAATGCGGCCAAAGTCATACGGGTCATCCACGATGGGCATGAAAAAATCGGTAGTGGCGATCAGTGCCTGATTTTCATTCAGCAGATACACCGCTGCATCGTCTGCGGTTTCAATGCCCACCAGCAGTTCTTTCGGTATTGGCAAGTTGCTGGAGTTTTTGAGAATTTCACTCAGTACGCCTGGCGCTATTTTGCAGCCGCATCCGCCGCCGTGTGACAGGCTGGTCAGGCGCGGGGCGGACAGTGGGCTGAGTTTTTCTGGGGCGTTCATGTTGGTTCCATCAGTGCAGATGCCATCAATTTTAAAACAAGGCGTTTTTCAGTAGCCGGCTGAAACAATTCGGCCCGCTGTGCGCACAGGTATTGCAACTGCGCCAAAAATGCTGGTTCAGTGGCGCAACGATTGACCAAATCCGCCAATCCTGCGGCATCGCCCACGCCAAAATAGCCCGCGTAGTCAGCGCCCAGCATGCCCACATTGCCGCTGATGCGCGATGCCAGCACCGGCGTACCCGACTGCACGGCCTCAAGAATCACATGCGCGCCGCCTTCCATCAATGAACAGTTGACCAGCACATGGGCGTGCTTGATGCGCTGGCGCGTCAGGACTCGAGGCAGGCCACCCAGCCAACGGTAGTTGAGCTGATGCGCTGCGGCCTGGCTTGCGGCGCTGGCCAAGGCTGCATCCAGTCCGTTGCCAATCTGCTCAAAGCCGATCTTTTTTGAGTCACACAGGCCCGCCGCCTTGATAAACGTCAGGGGGTCTTTTTCATCGCGTAAATGGCCCACCATCACGGCTTTAAACCGCTCGGTGGATTTGCTGGCAGGTTTCAACCGCTGCGCAGATTGGTAGATCACCCGTGCTTTGCCCCGTAGCGCGGCTGGTAACGCGGCCAGCCCCGCTTCTTGCAGCACCACCAGGTGGGTTGCCAAATTCAACGACTGTCTTGCGCTGGCATCGTTTTGAATGTCGCGGTATAAGTCAGTTCCCGTGAGAACGACGATAAGCGGCCTGCCTGGATGCTGCGCTGCCCACGCGTGAATTGACGCTGCCGAGCGCCGTGCATGCAATGCAATCATGGCGTCTAAATTTTCATCAGGCCCGTTCCAGCTTTGCGTGATCGCAATGTCACAATGAGCGGATAGAAATTTTGCCCAACGGTACGCGGTGTGCCAGTTACCGTTGTTCGATTCTTGCGCTGCAGGACTCACCAGGATTATTTTTGACTTCAAGCAAGACACCTTTTGCAACGGCTACCAGCACCGCTGGTCAGATCGATTCGCCCCTGATGCGCAGTGGTGGCAAAGATTTGCTGTCACTAGCGCTGATGGATGCGCGTAATCATACGCTGCACCTTTTTGCGCAGTATCAAAATGCACTTGAAGCGGCAGAATATGTTGTACCCATTGGGCCGACGGTTAACCCGCCCCTGTGGGAGTTGGGCCATATCGGCTGGTTTCAGGAGTGGTGGATAGCCCGCAATCTGCAGCGCGCCTCTGGGCCCTCCTGCGATCCTGAACACGCGCGTTTGGCCAGCATCGAGCCGAACGCAGACCGCTGGTGGGACTCGACCCATGTATCGCACAGCACGCGCTGGCAGCTTGATTTGCCCAACGTCAACAAGATTCGCGCCTACCTGCTGGAAACGCTGGAAGGTACGCTCGATTTGCTTGAAAAAGCTGACGATAGTGATGATGCGCTGTACTTTTACCGCCTGTGTCTGTTTCACGAAGACATGCATGCCGAGGCACTGGTGTACATGGCGCAAACGTTGGGTTTGAAGCTGGACGCACCGATGCGGCAGGCCTTCACGCCCGCACCTATGTCGCTGCGCGAGCCGATACTGATACCCGCCTGCATTTGGGAAATCGGTGTTGACGCAGGCAACGGTTTTTCTTTTGACAACGAACGTCCGCAGCACAGCGTACCAGTGCCCGAGTTTGAAATCGACGCCCAGCCTGTGACTTGGTCGCAATACGTTGA
>JAYVPR010000007.1:0-10848 GCA_043757245.1 Polaromonas sp.
TAGGTCGTCGAAAGCGAAAATCGGCCCCGGCGAGGATGGTTTTTGACGATTTCGCATCCCAATATCTGGAAATTGGGTAAGAAAACGGCGAAAAATAGACCGCTGCGGTCGATTTTCGCTTTCGTCGACTTAAGCCCGACAGGCTGCTAACCAGGCTTCGACCCTTCGACGGGCTCAGGACAGGCCAGGCTCAGCCCGAACGGAAACTCAATACGTCATCGGGCCGGAGCATTAGAGTCAATTTAAACGGATGGTTTTTATGTTTTACTTCGTAAAAACAGGATTTTTTTCATGCATTTAACTGCTTTGTGCGGTGGCTGTTGCTTTGCATCACGGGGCGTCAAAGTCATCTCGCGGCTGTGAATCTGAACCAAGCTGCACGTGTTTATCAAGTTCTCAAAACTCGTCATTCCAACTAAAGCTCAGTATTTTCCGAACCCAACTCACTGTTAATGCTGCTTTTTAAATAGTGTTTTAACGTCTATCCTCAGTTTTTTCTTTAATATTTCAAGGAGATATCTGTGAAACGCTTACTTTCCATACTGGCCATCGTGTTTACCGTCGGCCTCTCAACCGTGGCCATGGAAGCCGAGGCCGCAAAACGCATGGGCTCGGGTAAATCCATGGGTACGCAACGCCAGTCTACGCCGGACAAGGCACCAACCGCTGCTGCTGCACCCGCCGCCGGAGCGGCCGCTGCAGCACCTTCCCGCTCGTGGATGGGACCGATAGCTGGAATTGCTGCCGGGCTGGGTCTGGCAGCCTTGGCATCTCACCTGGGCTTCGGCGATGAATTGGCGTCTATGGTCATGATGGGTCTGCTGGCTGCTGCCATCATGGTGGCCATCGGTTTCTTTATGCGCAAACGTGCAGCCGCGCAAAAGAACAACACAACAGGTCAAGGCGGCATGCAGTACGCCCATGTGAACCCCGGTGCGGCACGACATGCCAATGACCAGTCCGAGCAGGCTGCGCCCGCTTACAAAACATTGATGCCCGCTACAGGCGGCTCTACCATCGGCGCGGGCATCGGTGCAAACACCGGCAGCGCAAGCCGTATTCCAGCGGACTTTGACACTGCAGATTTCGAGCGCAATGCCAAGGTCAACTTCATTCGCTTGCAAGCTGCCAACGATGCTGGCGATTTGGATGACATCCGCCAATTCACCACGCCTGAAATGTTTGCAGAACTCAAGATGGAGCTGGCAGATCGTGGCGCAGCGACCCAAAAAACTGACGTCGTGAGCATCAACGCAAACGTGATTGAAGTTAATGAAGACGCTGACCGCTACCTGGTAAGCGTTCGCTTCACCGGCGTGATTCGTGATGGCACCCATGAGCCCGATGAGTCGTTTGACGAGGTCTGGCATTTGAGGAAGTCCCGCCAGGGCAGCGGTGGCTGGGTATTGTCTGGAATTCAACAGACCTCATAATTCTGGACGCCTACGTGCCGATACTGCTGCTCACGCAGTCGGCACTGCTTTCGGGGCGGTTTTCTTCTTGCAGCCGAAGGCTGCTTATGCATCAAATCCCAAATAATCGGCAAACTTTATTGGCGCCTGAGCAACGCCGAAAGCTATCGGCCAACCACTGACCAGCCCGCCTTCTGGTCAAGTTTGTTGTTCTCGTACTCCCATGCAGTGCCGCAGCGATCACAAACGTAGCGGGTGATCGTGACCAGGTTGCGGTTGCGCGGCTCTTGACGGTTGCCGCGTTGCAGCAGTTCAGCATGGCCGGGCGCGCGCCGCCAGTTGCGTTGAATGCCCAAGCAGGGTTCGCACAGGGGCATTTTCTTCAGTTCGTTTTCACGGTTTGGTGGCGTTACTGGTTCGTGGTTTTCGGTCATATGAACCTATTGTCGCTGCTGACCACCCATGGCTGAACCCAACACCGAATCCAACAAACCCATGATGCACTCCTGCTGTTGTGAATAACTAAAACACCCACTCGAAAACATGTCAAGCATCTTGGCGTGTGTGACCCTTAAATGCAAGCCAGGCCAGCAAGAGCCCTGTCATGGCCAGTGGCACCAACGCGCCCATGTTCAGTAGCGTCCAGCCTTGGCCCGTGACCAGTACACCCGACGCCAGTGAGGAAATAGCCAGCACCGCAAAGACACAAAAATTTAGCGCGCCCTGAGCCTTGTCTTTTTCCTCGGGGCGATAGGCTGTCGTGGCCAGTGTGGTGGCGGATGTGAACAGAAAATTCCAGCCTACACCGAGTAAAAACAAGGCCAGTAAAAATTGCTGAAACTCAACACCCGATAGCGCAATCAGCACGCAAGCTACATTGAGCGCCAGCCCAATGGCCATGATCGGCAGTGTGCCAAAGCGCTTGATCAAATGCCCGGTGAAAAACCCCGGTGCAAACATACCAATCACATGCCACTCCAGCACCCAGGCCACGTCTGAAAACGGCAGGCCACACACCTGCATGGCAATCGGCGTAGCGGCCATCAACAGGTTCATCACGCCATAACCCAAAGCCCCCGCTGCGGCAGCCACAATGAAAACCGGCTGGCGCATGATTTCGCCCAAAGGTCTTCCGCCGTTCGTCGAGGTTTTGGCGGGTGAAGGGGGAAACCTGACATACGCCAAGAGCGCCATGGCCAGCAGCGCCACCAGCGCCAGCGCCAGGTAAGCCCCGGCAAATGGCGCGTCCGTCAGGTTGCGGGTTTGGGATGCCAAATTGGGTCCCAACACTGCACCCAGCAAGCCACCTGCCATCACCAGTGAGATAGCTTTTTCTTTGAACGCAGGCGCGGCCAATTCTGCTGCGGCAAAGCGGTATAACTGTGCATTGGCGTTGTAATAGCCCGCCACGACGGTGGCCGCCACCAGCAGCCAAAAGTTTTTGGTGTAAACGGCGTAGCAGCACAGCAGGGCTGACAGCACCGCCACCGCCAGGCCCAACTGAAACGACACCTTACGCCCAAAACGGCTTTGGGTTTGGCTCACCAGCACCGTCGACAAGGCCCCGCCCACCACATAGGCCATCAGCGGCAGCGTGGCCATCCAGCCAAAAGGTGCCAGGCTTAACCCGACCAGCCCGTTGATGGCGATGAAGACGACGTTGTTGGTCATGAACAGACCTTGGCAGATCGTCAGCAGCCATAAATTGCGGTTCATTCATTCCCCCTCAATATCAGATAGGCCCGTCAGCATCAGATAGGACAAGCAGGCCAGCGGCGCGGTTTCAGAGCGCAGCACGCGTTGGCCGAGAGTAACGGGGGCAAAACCGCAAGCCACGGCGGCAGCTTCTTCAACTGCGCTCAAACCGCCTTCCGGGCCGCTTAAAAATGTCACAGCACCATGATTGGGGACGACGTCAGACAACGGCTGCGTACCAGAGCGCAATGACAGCAACAGTCGCTTTCCATGGGCCGACTCAATCGGTTTCAAGCTGTTTTTCAGCCAGTCGTTCAAACTGGCAGGTGCATGAATCAGCGGTACGCGGTTACGACCGCATTGCTCACAGGCTGCCACGGCAATGCCGCGCCAGTGGGCTTGTTTTTTATCGGCCCGTTCGCCATTCAGGCGCAGCACGCTGCGCTCGGTCATGAGGGGCTGAATACTGGACACTCCCAGCTCGGTGGCTTTTTCTACCAGCCAGTCCATACGCTCGTTGGCAGGCATGCCAATGGCCAGATGCACTGTTCGGCTTGCCTCGCGCTGTGTGGCTACAAAGTTGCCAACCAGGACCTGCACATCACTGCGGCCCATGCTTTCAATCGTGACGTTATATTCGCCTTCCACATCACCGCCCACATCACCGTCAAGATGGCCCTGCCCATTGAACAGCGTCAGTACGTTGCCCGGCTGAAACCGCAGCACCTGCACATGGCGTGCGGCTACGGGCGGCAGGCTGATGTTGATGCCAGGTGCGAGAGCTTGGTCGGTGTAGATGCGGGCAGTCATGAGGTGAGGGTACTGAATATTATGCTATTAAAATAATAGCTGCTTGCGCCCGTAATTATTGGGTAAGAGGCCTATTTATGCATAAAATGGTAACTATTCAGCGCCCCTACTCCTTCCCCTTTCGGGGGAGGGAGCAAGGCAAGCACCTGTTGAGCAGTTACCCAAAAGGCTTGAAAAACGCAAAAACAGACTTTACCCCAGGGTTTCAACAGGCCAGCATCAACCAACGTAAAAATTAACCGGCAAGCCCGGCACATCCACCCGCATAGAAAACACGCAGCCAGAGTCGGGGTAAGCCTGCAACTCGGCATCGCTGCGGTTGTGGCGTGCGGTGGTGACGTACAGCGTTTTTAAATCGTCGCCACCAAAGCACGGCATGGTTGGGCATTGGGCGGGTACCGTGATGCTGGCAAGCTCAACACCGGCAGGTGACAGTTTGCAAATGCGCGCGCCTTCAAACATCGCCACGTAGTAGTTGCCCTCTGCATCAACCGCTGCGCCGTCAGGCCGGCCGCCATAGCCCGTCATACCAAACTGCCAGCCTTGTGGCTTGCCTGGCCATTGCTTGAAGATACGTTCACCGCTCATCGCGTTGGTTTGTGCATTCCAGTCCCAGGCACGCACGGTGTGAGTGGGGGTGTCGGCCCAATAGATGGTTTTTGCATCTGGCGACCAAGCCAGAGCGTTGGCGATGGTGGCGTTGCTGACTTTGGGCTCTAACACACCGTTGTTCAGTGAATATAGGTGCGCGCTGGCCGTGGTACGCGGCTCGTACATCGTGCCCGCCCAAAAGCGCCCGGTCGGGTCGGCCTTGCCATCGTTAAAGCGTGTGGTTGCGGTGTCATGCTGTCCAGCCACTAATTTTTCAAGGGTACCGCCCCAGTTGCGTGCCCGGTAAATACCGTCACGCAGAGCCACCACCAAGCCGCCTGATTGAGCCGGCGCAATGCTGCCCGGCTCAGACGGCATGACCCAGCTTTCAATGCTGCCCATGAAGATGTTGCAGCGGTGGATCTGCTTGCCTGGAATATCGACCCAGTACAGCATTTGCTCGATGGGATGCCAGAACGGCGATTCGCCAAGTTCGTAAGTATGTTGGGTGAGAGGGGTCATGGGTCTTTCAAAACAGTTGCGCTAACGTCACTGACTGTAGCCATAAAAAAAGCCCGCTGACCTTGCAGTCAGCGGGCTTTGGATTTTGATTAAACCAGATCAGCGGTTGTACGCTGTCTCGCCGTGCGAGGTGATGTCCAAACCTTCGCGCTCGTCTTCTTCGTTGACGCGCAAACCAATGGTCAGGTCAACAATCTTGTACGCAATGAAAGACACCACACCCGACCAGACGATGGTGATCAAGACAGCCTTGGTTTGTATCCAGACTTGGCTCACGATGGAGTACTCGGCTGGCGTCATCATCGTGGCGGTCACCCAGTCATTCATGGCGCTAGGGCCACCCAGGGAGGGAGAGGCGAACACGCCCGTCAAAATAGCGCCCAAGATGCCGCCAATACCGTGAATGCCGAAGACGTCCAGCGAATCATCAGCACCGAGCATTTTCTTCAGGCCATTGACACCCCACAGGCAGGCAAAACCAGCCACCAGGCCAATCACCAGGCCACCGCCTATGCCGACATTACCAGCTGCTGGCGTGATGGCGACCAAGCCGGCCACTGCACCAGAAGCAGCACCCAGCATGGATGCCTTGCCGCGCATCAGCGCCTCACCTGCGCACCAGGCCAGCATTGCTGCAGCCGTTGCACCGAGGGTGTTAACGAAAGCCAGTGCTGCAAAGCCGTTGGCTTCCAGTGCCGAGCCTGCATTAAAGCCAAACCAGCCGACCCACAGCAGAGCCGCACCGACCATCGTCAATGTCAGGCTGTGCGGTGCCATGGCTTCTTTGCCATAGCCAACGCGTTTACCGATGACATAAGCACCGACCAAGCCAGCCACCGCCGCATTGATGTGAACCACCGTACCACCGGCAAAGTCTAGCGCGCCCGATTGCCAGATGTAGCCCGCCTTGGCGTTCATCGCGTCAACCACTTCTTTGCCGGTATAAGCGTCAGGACCCATCCAGAACCACACCATGTGCGCAATCGGCAGGTAGCTGAAGGTGAACCACAGTGCCATGAACAGCAGCACAGCTGAGAACTTGATGCGCTCGGCAAATGCACCAACAATCAGGCAGCAGGTGATGCCAGCAAACGTAGCCTGGAAGGCTGCAAATACGATTTCAGGAATGACAACACCTTTGCTGAACGTGGCCGTGTTGGCAAAAGTACCCGCAACGTTGTCCCAGATGCCTTTCATGAACAAGCGATCAAACCCGCCGAAGAACGCATTGCCCTCGGTAAAGGCCAGGCTGTAGCCATAGATAAGCCACAGCACAACCACCATTGAGAAGGTGACCATGACCTGCATCAGAACCGACAGCATGTTTTTGCTGCGCACCAGGCCGCCATAGAACAGCGCCAGACCGGGCACGGCCATCAAAATCACCAGCATGGTGGAAACCATCATCCAGGTGGTGTCGCCCTTGTTGGGGACAGGTGCAGGTGGTGCAGATGCAGCGACAGCGGGTGCTGGCGCAGTTGCTACTGCTACTGCGGTTGTAGCGGTTGGCGTGGCAGAAGGTGCGGCAGCCGGTGCTGCATCAGCCGGTTTGGCCATTACAGCGGAAGCTGCCGGCTCGGCAGCAGGCGCTTGTGCGAGCACGGCTACACCAGAGGCCAACAGGCCAAATCCCAGGACCAGGGAGGCAAGTAGTTTTTTCATATCAGTGTTTCTTTTATGGAGGGCGTTGGAAAGTCTGCAAGGCTTGCGCCTTACAGAGCCTCCTTGCCGGTTTCACCCGTGCGGATGCGCACGACTTGCTCAAGGTTGTAGACAAAGACCTTGCCGTCACCGATCTTGCCGGTACGTGCAGCGCCTTCTACCGCCTCGATGACGCGATCAACCATGTCCTCTGACACTGCGGCTTCGATTTTGACCTTGGGCAAAAAGTCAACGACGTACTCTGCGCCTCGGTACAGTTCGGTGTGGCCTTTTTGGCGGCCAAAGCCCTTGACTTCGGTAACCGTGATGCCTTGCACGCCAATGCCAGAGAGGGCTTCACGCACCTCATCTAGCTTGAACGGTTTGATGATGGCCGTGACGAGTTTCATGTGTTCTCCTGCTGTTTTCGACTGCGATTAGAAGCTGTATTTGACGCCCACAACCAAGGTGCTTTTACCAAGGTCTTTATCGTTCAAGTCGCGGTAAAAGGTGCCGGAACCTTTCTTGGTATTGGTACCGATCAAAGCAGCCGTGCCGGTAACTCCGCCGCCAAAGTCTTTTGCAGCAGTAAGCGAGTAATCGGTGTAGTTACCCAAGCCACTGGTGCCGCGAACTATTTGCCTGCCAAGGTGAGGGGTGATTGTGAAGCCGTTGCCCACATCGAAATTAGCACTCAAGTCAACATACTGGCTACCGCTACTGTTGTTATTGCCAAGGAAGTTGCCTAAACTGCGGCTGTATTTGACTGACGCGACGCTGTAGCTCAGACCGAGGTAGGCTTCTGTGGTGTTTGCGTTGGCGTAAGTGCCAGCAGCCACACGCCCACCGACACCAGAGTTGTTGCCGGGATACTGGTAAGTTATCAAGCCAAGATCAAAACCGATGTCTTTGGTGATGTTGCCTTTAAAGCCACCATACAAATCAACTTCGTAACTACCTTTTGTTGCACCGTTGAAATCCTTGACCCAGCTGACGTTAGAGCCAAAAGCGCCGGCGTAAAAGCCATTTTTGTGTGCGAAATCTGCGCCAAGTTGTAGTGCTGGCTTAAAGCCCGTCTGCGAAATACCGCGAAAACGGTAATCAGTTACCACGCCCACGTTGTAAGCCAGTGTGTAGTCTGGCTCGGGGGCTTTGGTTTGAGCAAAACTGGCGCTGGTAGCAAGAATAGCCAGGCTGGCGGCGATTTTGAGGGGGCTGAATTTCATGATTTATTCCAATTGAGTTGAGTTTTATAAAGGATGCGCGGTTTTAGTCCGAATAAAGTCTAGCATTTAGCGTGCCAAAAGATGTCGACTGCGAACGGCAGCTCGTCCACCTTTTCGCTTACTGTCGCGTTAAACGCAAAGATACAAAATCAAATGCACCAAATTGGAGCCATTTGATCGCACCAGTTTGACGCAATTAATATGGGAGTTTCCAAATGAGCCTTTCTATAGTGCATAGTCGCGCTTTGTTGGGGCTGCAGGCCCACCCAGTTTGTGTGGAAGTGCATCTGGCTAATGGTTTGCCCAGCTTCACGCTGGTCGGTTTGGCCGAAACTGAAGTCAAGGAGGCGCGCGAGCGGGTTCGTTCGGCGATTCAAAACACCGGGCTTGAGTTTCCTGGGAACAAGCGCATCACCGTGAACCTGGCACCGGCCGACTTGCCAAAAGACTCCGGACGCTTTGATTTGCCTATTGCACTGGGTATTTTGGCGGCCAGCGGTCAAATTGATGCCAAAAAAATGCAGGGTTTTGAGTTCGCGGGTGAGCTATCGCTAGGCGGTGACTTGCGACCCGTACGCGGGGCGCTGGCCATGAGCCTGGCGATTAGTCAGGGCATCTCAAAGCAGGCCAGCAAACACACGCCAAAACTGGTTTTGCCTGAAAGCAGCGCGCAAGAGGCGGGCCTGGTACCTGGCGCAGAAATTTTTGCGGCGCAGCATCTGCTGGATGTCGTGCGGCAATTCTTACCAGGCGATTCAGCAGTGGATGTGCTTGACGGTTGGAGTCGTGTGCAGCCCGCAGAACGTACGCCGCAAACCACCTATGCCGACATGGCCGATGTCAAAGGCCAGGCAGCCGCCCGGCGCGCACTGGAGATTGCAGCCGCTGGCGGCCACAGTATTTTGATGATGGGCGCACCCGGCTCCGGCAAGTCCATGCTGGCACAGCGATTTGCGGGCTTGCTGCCCGATATGACCACCGAAGAAGCGTTAGAGAGCGCAGCGGTTGCTTCACTAGGCGGGCGTTTTTCAATCGGCAACTGGGCTGTCAGGCCGACCTGTTCGCCGCACCACACAGCAAGTGCTGTCGCGCTGGTGGGCGGCGGCTCACCGCCTCGGCCGGGTGAAATATCGCTGGCGCACCGGGGCGTTTTGTTTCTTGATGAGCTGCCCGAGTTCCCCCGAGCTGCACTGGAGGCACTGCGTGAGCCGCTCGAGTCCGGCACCATCACCATTTCACGCGCAGCACACCGGGCAGAATTTCCAGCACGCTTTCAGTTGGTCGCAGCGATGAACCCTTGCCCCTGCGGTTACCTGGGTTCCAATCTGCGTCCATGCCGCTGCTCACCCGATCAAGTAGGCCGATATCAAGGCAAACTAAGTGGCCCGTTGCTTGACCGGATAGATCTGCATGTTGAGGTGGGCGCACTGGCGGCTGAGGAATTGATCAACACGCCGCCTGGCGAAAACACGGCATCGATCCGCATTCGCGTGGCTGCTGCCCGTGAGCGCGCCATGGCCCGCCAGGGCAATGCCAATCAGGCATTGAGCGGCAAAGCCATTGACGAACAATGCAAGCTTGATGACGCAGCGGCGAAGTTTTTAAATACCGCCGCCGCGCGCCTAGGCTGGTCGGGCCGCAGCATTCACCGCTGCCTGAAGGTGGCCCGCACCATTGCTGATTTAGCGGGTGCCGCCAAAGTGCAGGTGACACATGTGGCAGAGGCGGTGCAGTACCGCCGGGCGTTAAAGGCGAGTTAGGGGCGGGTTAGGGGCGCGTCAAGAATCAGGGCGCCTGATAAACAGGTGCTGGCTGGTTGGTTCGCTGCACCACTGGTGCGGGTGCGCGGTAAACGCCGCCTTCGTTGCTGCGAATACTGCTGCCATCAACGGTGACCTTGCTGCCAACAGCTGGCGCTTGGGCAACTTCTATCGTGCGGCGTGAGCCATCGTCCATGCGCACGCCGACTTGGTAGACGGTTTCTTTCTTCATGTTCTTTTCAATCGCATTGCCAGCAAAGCCGCCGCCAATCGCACCCAAAATGGTCGCCACGGTTTTGCCATTGCCCTGACCCATTTGGTTGCCTATCACAGCACCCAACACGCCGCCGCCTACAGCACCAACACCTGGGCCATCGGCCTTGGTGGTGCGCTCAACGGGCGTTACGGATTCAATGGATCCGCAGTTACCGCAAATCGGCGCGGCAACTGCTGCTACTGGCGCAGGGGTGTAAGAAGGCGCGGGTGCTGCACCGGCTGTGCTCGGGGCTGGCGTCGGTTGTGGCGTGGGCTTGACCACTTTTTTTGCTGGCACCGGTGCGGGTTTAGCCGGCGCGGCAGTGGGCTTTTCAATCATGTCGTCAGCAACATTGCTGCCGCCTGAGCTGGAACGCGCCATAGAAGCAGCGCTCAGAGGCTTGGCCAATTCAGGGCTGATGGCCGCCACTTGTGCAGCCGGTGCGGGGGTTCTGCCCTGGTAAATCAGGGTGCCGCCCATGCCGAGCACGGCAACACCCAAAACGCCGACAGCCGCCCACAAAGGCTTGGCTGTCGATGAGGTTTGTTGACCGGATTGAAGGTTGTCGGTAGCTGTATTCATGGCAAATGCCCTCCTGATAAAACCAATGATGAACTCAATACGCAAACAGGCTGCGGGTGGATTTTTTGTCATCTGCATCACACACTGAGCCTGCCAAGCATGTACTTAACGTCCAGCACCGTCAAAAAGAACACCAGCTCAGGTAAAAGTCCGTGTCTTTTTGTAAAGGGCACTTCTACAAATTCATTTTTTGGGCGAATTGCTGCGTTGCGCGGTGCTCGCAATCCTCATGTACCGAAGTACATTGCGGTTGCTGTGCGCCTAGCAGCCTGTCGGACTTAAGAATCGTCGGCTGCAAATCGACCGCAGCGGTCTATTTTTCGCCGTTTTCTTACCCAATATCCAGATATTGG
>JAYVPR010000008.1:0-2914 GCA_043757245.1 Polaromonas sp.
CCCGCCTCAAATCATGACGCTGGCACACCTGTCACGCTTTGGCACCGTGCAGCAAGCCATGGCAGAAGCCAGAGGCCGTACACCCCCCATCATTCAGCCAGAGCCGTTTGAAATAGATGGCAGCCGCGTAATTTGCTACCCCGGCGACGAGCGGCATTCAGTCAAGGCAAGGGCGATGCCCGGGCCGACGCGGCTGCGGTATCGGGGGAAGTTGTTTGAGCCTGTTGAGGGGTTTGAGTCGTTGTTTTGGTGAGTAGCATGTTATTCGCGTCGCTTCTGATTTAGGAGTAGCTTAGTGAATGTTTTTGTTGATGAGTCCGGTACTTTTACTGTTGCCGGTTGTGAAAACTCATGGTGCACCATTGCTGCGTATGTGAGTCCTGAAGGTGAACGGCGACATATTGAAAAGTTGGTACTTGGGTTGCGCCCTGTTGGCAGTCCCAGTTTATTTGAAGTCAAGTTAAATGAGCTTACCGAGGACCGATTTTTTCTTTTTTTGGAACAGTTAGGTAAGTTGCGCGGTGTTCTTTTTGGAGTCGCAGCTGACATGGGGTTGTCCGGATCTGACGTTGACATATCGACGCATAAAGCTAAGTTGGTGGAACGGATCGCTGATAACGAGTCCAAGATGATTTATACAGAGGGACGGGCAATGGTCGTAGACCTGAAAAATCGTGTAGCCGCGATGCCCAATCAGTTATATGCCCAGCTAAGATTTCAAATTAGTCTTTTTCATGAAGTGGTTCAACTTTCCACGCTTTACTACGTTCAGCGTACTCCCCAAACACTGAGTTCTTTCCGGTGGAGGGTCGACGCGAAGGACATAACCGTTACCGCTTATGAACGTACGTTTCGACATCTGCTTCCAATATTGCTTGAGCGAATGTCAGCATCGGATCCAATTGGATTTTTAGAGGGGGCAGACTACAGTGCAATGAAACGTTTTGAATTCGAAACACCTGAAGTGACCTTAAGGTTGAGCAATGAGCTCGGACGAAAAGTCGATGGTATAAATATTGGAAAAGTAGTTGGCGACGACTTTCAATTCGTGAATTCCAAAACCAACTTTGGAGTTCAGGTTGCCGATCTTCTTGCGTCTGCTGTCAGACGACTTTTGCGCGGTGAATTTTCTGACAATGGAAAAGCAGCAAAACTAATAGGTGGATTAACTATTAAGGGTGAAAAAAAGCGTGGACATCCATTCAGACTTCAATCTTTGACCGAGCATGAGCGAATCGTAGACGCTGAAATACAACGTCGTGTGTTGATGTTGCAGGCACATGCTCGAAATATGATGAACTGAGCGTACAGCCCTAGCTGTAGGTCGGGTTAGCGAAGCGTAACCCGAAACCCGCTTTTTGCCAGCAAGTTAGTTGCTACTAAATAAATAGCTGCTCGCGCACGTAAATAGGGTGCTAGCACTAAAAGATAGTTAAAAAGGGCCAATCTTTGGAGAATCAGGCCAGGTCAACAGCCAAAATGACCACTGAAAAGCTCCTTAAACGGCCTAAATAAACCATCATTTAGCCCTACAGCCCAATAAATTTGGGCGCAAGCAGCTCCTGTTTAAATAGCAACGAGCTAGCCCGTTACTGCCCACCGCTGCATCTGCCCCAGCACCTTAAAGCAGCCCCCCACCCCCACCACACCAAACAGCACCACGCCCAGGCCATAGCCTGCCAGCACGCCTTTAACGCCCCAGTAGTTCCCGCCCAGCCAGATAAACGGCACCACGCCCAGTGTGGCGCGACCCCAGTTCAGGGCGGTTGAATAGAGCACGTAGCCCAGGTTGTTGAACGCGGCGTTGGCCACAAACACGGCGCCGTTAAACACGTAGCTGCCAGCCACAAACACGCAGAAAAACACAATCACCTCACGGCCCTGGCCCACGGCGCCAAATACATTGGCAATCAGCGTGCTGCACACTGCCATCAGCAGCCACACCGCCAGCACGTAGACCACCACCACCTTTAATGCGTCACGCATGGTTGATTGCAGCCTGTCGAAGCGGTTGGCGCCCAGGTTTTGCCCAATGATGGGGCCGACCGATGCCGACAGCGCAAACAACGCCGCAAACGCGACCGGAATAATGCGCCTCACCACAGCCCAGCCGCCCACGGCGTCGTCACCATAGGGCGCAATGGCGGCGGTGACAAACGAGTTGCCCACGGGCGTGGCGATTTGAGTCAACACCGACGGCAGGCCAATCGCAAAGAAGGGGGGTGAAGGTCTCGCGCAGCGTGGCCCTGTCTGGCCAGGCCAGCAACTTGTGAATTCTCACCACACCATACAGGCCAATGCCCAGCATGACAAAGCGGGCCAGCACGGTGGCCACCGCCGCGCCGTCCAGCCCCCAGCCAAAACCGAATATCAGCAGCGGGTCAAGCAGCGCCGTGGCCGAACCTGCCCCCAGCGTGACGTACATCGAGCGCTTGCCATCACCCAGCGAGCGCAGCAGCGCGCCCAGGCACATGCCCGCGCCCAGCAGCGGCGCAGATGGCATCACGATGCGGCTAAAGCGCAGCGCCAGGTCAGCCGTCACGCCGGTAGCCCCCAGCACGCCGAGCAGCGTGTCTAAAAAAGGGTAGGCCACAGCGGCCGCCAAGGCCATGCTACTGACCATCAGCACCAGCGATGTACCGGCCAGCTTTTGGGCGTGGTCACGGTCGCCCCGGCCCAGCGCGCGGGACGTGAGCGCGCTCACGGCTATCGTCAGGCCAATACCGATGGACAACACAAAAAACAGCAGCGTGCCCGCGTAGCCCACGGCAGCGGCCAGCTCTTTTTGGCCCAGCAGCGAGATGTAAAACAAGTTAAGGAAACACTGAATAACCCCCCGCACAAAGCCGCGTGAGCTGGGTATTTTCGGTTTCAGTGTTTTTGGGTTGATATTTCATTAATTTTGCTGTGTGCC
>JAYVPR010000009.1:0-10748 GCA_043757245.1 Polaromonas sp.
AAATTGTTGCCGCATCGCTGGCAGCCCACTTCACTTTAACTGCAACCCTGTGCCATCAAGGCACCAGCGCCGTCAACGTGTGTTGCCCACCCGCTTACAGAGAAAGGGCTTGGCGTCGAGGTCGATCAGCCGCTTGCGCATGATCATGCAGGCCGGTTTGCCTAGGTCGGTGGTGATCCAGCGGCGGCCGAGTTTTTCGGCGACTGCTGCGGTGGTGCCGGAGCCGCCGTTGAAGTCGGCGACAAGGCCACCTTCTGGGCACGATGCGCGGATGATACGTTCGAGTAGTTTTTCTGGTTTTTGAGTCTGGTATTCAACAGACTCTTTGCCCATGGAGTTAATGACACTTATGTCATCCCAAAAATCGGACACATACACGCCTTTCGCTTCGTCTGTGTAGTACTTGAGTTCCGGGACGCCTTTGGAATTCCAATATACCAAGCCCTCCCCATCTAAACGCTGAAGTTCAACTGGTGTCTTTAGCCAGTGCATTCCATATTTACCGCGCGATGCGACATCTACGCCTTTCCAAGGCTGCCCAGACAATCCATTCGTCTTTCCAGAGGCCATTAAGGGCACAGTGCGAAAAACACCGCGACCATCTGTCTTGTTGTAATGTTTCTCAGAGGATTCTGAATATGCGGTGTATTGAACTTCGCTCAATTCGACAATCCCTGACTTTGCGTAGAAGAAGATCGTGTCGTGGCTATTTCTGAATTGCGTCGTTACGCTTGCGGCAAGTGCGGATCGTTTCCAACAAATTTGATTGCGAAAGTTTTGTTTGAAGAACACCTCATCCAACACCAACTTCACGTAATGCCCCACATGCCAATCCAGATGCACATAAATCGAGCCGGTATCTGCCAGCAACTCGCGCATCAAAATCAACCGGGGCGTGATCATCGCCAGGTACGAGGCCGTGCCGTCTGACCACGTATCCGAGTAGGCAAACTGCTCGATCACCGTGGGCTTTTGCTCCAGCTCGATGCCGGGCAGCGTGACCTTGGTGCGGTAGTCGGCCTTGCTGTCAAACGGCGGGTCGATATAAATTAAATCGACCTTTCCGCGCAAGCTGGGTGTCTGCTCATCACCCGCCAACAGCGCCGCCATGGCCAGCAGGTTGTCGCCGTAGATCAGGCGGTTGGTCCATTGCGTATCTACCGTGGCGTGTTGCGCGGCACGGTTGTGCGAAGTCACCCAGTCCTGCACCGCGCTGTCTTTGGCCGGCAGCACCACTTCGCGGGTTTGCAGCGTGACGCGCTGGCGGCTTTCGATGCTCTCCAGCAGGCGTTCGGCGGTCTTGCGCCCGGCGGCGACGATTTCTGGGAGTTGTTCGAGCAGGGATTTCGCCATAACTTGTTGTTCATTCGAAAGTGAACAACAAGTTTATATTGAAATGAACCATTAGTTGATTTTTGACATGGTTGAAAATTAACTTTCAGTTCATGAACGAAAAAGCTGAATTTGCGCAACGATTGACTGAGGCCATGACGCGGGCTGGCTACGCATTGCGCCCGGTGGTACTCGAGCGCGAGTTCAATACGCGCTATTGGGGCCGTTCGGTCACTTTGCAGGCGGTGCGCCGCTGGCTGCGGGGTGAGGCCATTCCATCTCAGGAAAAACTGCAGGTATTGGCAGATTGGCTAAAAATTGAGCCGCAAGTGCTGCGCTTCGGTGAGGCGGTGCGCAATTCTGTTCAACAGCACCGCCAGCGCTGGGACGAAGGCATTGGCTATCTGGAGCGTGAGACTTTCGAGGCGTTTCTGAATTTACCCGCGCCGCAGCGCAAGCTCATTCGGGAGGTGATCTTGACCTTTGCGAAGGTGCATGGGGAAACAGCGGGCGGGTAAAGGCCGTATTGTCGACTTGTGCGGCACAACACCCTTTGGGTGAGGCGCGTGTGGAGTTTGAAACCTTATGGATTTGCCGAATCACCCCTCTTGACTGGACGGCGCGCGAACAGATCGTTGAGGATCGGCATTTGTGCCTGAGTCGGTTGCTGAAACAAATGCTGCAACTGGGCTTCCAAGTGTCTTATGCGGACTGCAACATGTTCTCGCACTGTTGACAGATTTCCTTCGTATCCGCCAGCAGACAGCCGTATGGAGTCAGTTGGCCAGTCCAAGGTGCTAATGATGGAATTGGTTTGTGTCAACGGGGCCGCTTGAAGCGTTCCGGGGCGGAGGGTGCAATGCCATGCAATCACTTCTGGCTGCAACTGAGCGCCAGTGAGCCAAGTCAACTCACCCCAGGCTGCACCGTTTCGAGAGACCACAAAGTCTGCCCTTTGGGCTAGATGGTCGGCAACGTTTCGCAAGTTCCGGAATTCTTGGGTGACTTCGCGCAACGGTGGAATACCGTCCTTTGCATTGCCAAACTTGATGCCGGGCATCTGCGTATACATCATGCGGAAACGATCAATAGCATCGACGAAACCCCATGCATCGAGGAAGGCATGAGCGAAAACGGTTGGGAGTTCATCCGGCGCAGGAGGATTTAGCGCCAAATGGGTCAGGGCATCTCGAAGTCGGCCGTAAGTGACATCCAATATCTCTACGGCATGTCGAATTCCGTCTAAGAAGAGTGCTTGCTTTGGGGCGATATTGACAGGAATCCGCCGCAGCACCGAATCGCGCCCGAGAAGCAGGCTCTCGGAACCTCGAACCGGCAAAACACTCTTTCCGTCTGGCTGGTCTGGTGCAATCATGACGTCCCCTGGTGTTGATGTATCGGGTCTACTCGCTCCAGATTTCTCCTTCATCACATAGTTCGCGGCATAACCCAATCCATCAAGTACTTCGTTTATGGCAGCGTGAGACATGAGAGTCATGTCAACCAACTCATGCGCGTAGCGCCATTTGACAAATGGCGCTTCTCCCACATGCGTTAGTGCCTCTACGAACAGCTCAATCCGTCTGTCCGAGGCATTTAGCAACGGTACACCCGTCTTGTTGCGGAACATCCCAGCGATGAGAGCCTGATGCGCTGGATAAATCTGTTTCCACAGCTCCCCGGGGCGATGCCCAGATGCGTGCTTTGAAGAAGTCTCTTCGCTCTCAGCTCTTTCCAGCATCAAGAAGAACTTGAGGAACAGCTCTATAGCGAAGCTGGAACACACAACGGCAGGGAAAGAAAACTCGGGGCGATCTGTCTCTTTGCCATGGCCGCTGATCAGCAAACCCGAATGTGCGTACGCGGTCGCTATCGCATAAAGCGCCGCGTAGTCCATTTGTGATTCGCCGGGGATCAGTACGAGTGAGGGAATTGCTGGTTGAGAAGTCATGATCAGAGCGTAGCAGCAACGCCCTGTTCAATGCTTGTAGCTCCGAAGGCGCCTTCAACTGCCACCGCTGCATTGCGGACAGCCCCCCAACACAAACCGCGCTTCCAACACCCCCAGCACCTGAAACGTATCCACCCACGGCACTCCAAAGTGGCGGCAAACGTTGGGAATGAGGAATTTTCGGCGCGCAGCCAGGTTCAACTGTTCATGCGTTACCACCGTGGCGTTCATCGTGATGGCCTTGGCAATCAGCCACGGGTCGGCACCGCTTAAAAACTCATCCATGGCACCGGGCTTCATTTGATGCGCGGTGCTGGCTACATGCTGCGCCACGCGTGCAAAAGTGACCTGAGTGGCTTCGTCGGATTCGTCCACAAACAGTGGCGCATGGTCCTTGGCCCATTGGGCGAGTTCGTCGTTGCCGCGTCGCAGTTCGTCGCGCACGCTATGGATGCTGGCCACTTCACCTGCTTGGTGGGCCTGGAGCACCCAGTCCCAATAGCCGGGGCAGATGCTCATTTGGTAGTAGCGGTTTTTGGCCTCAATCAGCGTGTTGGTGTCCAGCAGGTAGTTCACTGCTCAAGCTCTCCAGCGAGCAGTCTCAGCTTGCCCGGTTGCACGCCCAGCAGCCGTCCTGCATCACGCAGCAGCAGACGGCCACTCAGGGCTTCGGCCAGCACGGCGCGGGCAAAGCGCTTGCTGTTTTTGCTGCTGGCGTTGCGGTAAAAGCTGCCCCCGCCGCCGGGTTTGTTGCGAAAGGCTGCCAGTTCGGCTTGGTAGTGTTGCCAGTAGGTGGCGTGGTTGACCAAGCCCAAGTCCAGCGCGCGACGCATGATGACCAGGCTACTGACGTGAAAGCGTTGCGCCAGCTCGGCCACGCGCACGGGTAATTCAGCGGTGCTGGCGTTCCAAAAAAACATGAATACATCGCGCGGTGCTAGAAACTCCCCGGCCACGGCGTTGCAAAAGACTTCTTCGCGCCGCGCATTGCCGGGGATGGCATTAGAGATGCCGCTGCTGCCCAGCCATACATGCGCCAATTCGTGCAGTAGTGTGAAAAGGCGAGCGGATAGCGCGTCGGCGCTGTTGACAAAAACCAGCGGCGCCAGCGGATGACTGATGGCAAAACCCCGGAATTCGCTGACGTCCAGCGGGCGGCGCGTGTTGTTTCCTACGATACCGCTGCGCATGACCAGAATGCCTGCCGTCTCTGCCGCTTCGATCAACTGGCGAAGGTAGGCGTCTTTGGTGGGTTGGCCCTGCGCCAGGTCCATTCCCAGCACGGCCCGCATGTCGGCGACGACTTCAAGCACGGAAGTATCAAGGGTGAAGCGCCCTACAAATGGCAGCGGCTCTGCACCTTGGTCATGCAAATGTTCCAGATACCAGGACTGGCGCTGGATAGATTGGCGAATGGTGTCCAGCAGGTCTACGCTGGGGCGCGGCACGGGCGTGCCGCCCACCGTGCGCAGGTCAGGTAATGGCAGATCTTCAATCGGCGGTTCGGCCAAAAAGAGGTAGCCAAATGGTGTGTGCAGAGTTTGGGCCAGCTTCTGGGCTTGGCGGAAAGTGGGACGGCTTTCGCCCGTCTCCCAGTCGGTCAGTTGCTCCACAGGCATATCCAAAACAGTGGCAGCAGCATCCGTGCTCAGTCCGTTGCGCTCACGTATCCAGCGCAGTATTTTGGGGTTGACGTAGGCCTTGCCAGACATGTGGTGAGTCTAAACCACCAGGTTGCCGCCATCCCATCCCATGCCGGGCACGGGCCTTGTTGCAGGCGTCCTCGCCTTCGGTGAACTCGCGGCAGGGGGAGGGGCACCACTTATAAATGCCGCAAGCGACTTTCTCGCTCACCTTGCCGGTCAGTGCGGCGCAAAGGATCGGCAGATGGTCGGTGCCGCGTGCCTGAAGTGCTGCGTTTCGGTGATGCCGTCCGGCAATCAGTCCTGCAAAGACAAACAACGCCGGCAGGAGGGCATCGACTAATTTGAGCACGAAACCTTTGAAGCCTTCCTGCAACTACCCGTGCCACAGCGCAAGCTGATCCGCGAAGTCATCCTGACCTTCGCCAAGATGCACTCAACGCCCTAAAGCCCCATCAACCATGCAGGCGCACCGCATCAAGCGGCAGTGACTGCCGCGGCCATCTAGGCATGGCCTTGCACAGCACGCACTTCAAACCCTACCCCCAAGCACTGGCGTACTGCGCTGAAGATCGCGGCTAGGTTGTCCATGCTGGGATTGCCTTTGGGCGACAACATGCGGTGCAGGCTTTTGCTGGGTTTGTCGGTTACCGCGGCCAATTGCTCGAAGCCAAGGGTTGCGTTGACAAGGTCACGCAGGATAAGTCGGGCGGTTTCTGCTTCGCCGTTGAGGAAAAGCGTCGCGGCCTCGTCCAGCAGCGCCGTGGCGAAGGCCGGGTCGCGCTCAACGCGTTCGATGACCGTGAGTTTGAAATTTCGGGTTAATGCCATCGTTATGACCTCTTACGTTTGTCGGACTTTGGGGCCGCAGAGGCGGCTGTTTTTTTCCGTGTTTTGTACTCCGCGTACAGCGCCTTGGCCCGGTCAATGTCTCGCTGCTGGCCACGCTTTATTCCGCCGCCGAAAAGCACGATCAGTCGGTCACCCTCTTTGGCCAAGTAGACCCGGTAGCCAGGCCCCCAGTCAATCACGTATTCGCCAATTCCATCGAACCATTTCACACTGGACGTGTTACCCAGCTCAGGTCGCAGTTTTGCGGTCGTTATCTTGGCTGCAGCTTGCGCATCCAAGCTGTCGAACCATGTTTTGTACGGGTTCGATCCATCTGCGCACAAATACTCTTCGACTTGAATGCTCATGATTAATGGTAACACATAAGTTACCAACTGTAGGGATTTGGAACCATTGCAGGCTATTTAGCCTGCAACACCGCCATCGTGATGCGCGACACGCAAGTCAGCTCGCCTTTGTCGTTGCGCAGCTCAATCGCCCAGACCTGCGTGCTGCGGCCAATGTGTACCGGGCGTGTGATGCCGGTGACCCAGCCGCTGGTGCTGCCCTTGAGATGGTTGGCGTTGATGTCCAGCCCGACCACGCGGTGGCCTTCGGGTGCGGCGTAGGCGGCACCGCATGAGCCCAGCGTTTCGGCCAGCACGACGGACACGCCGCCGTGCAGCAAGCCGTAGGGCTGCACAGTGCGGTGGTCTACCGGCACGCGGGCGCGAATGAAATCATCGCCGACTTCCAGGAACTCAATGCCCAGGTGGGATACCGCGCTGTTGGCGTTGTTCGCCGTGAGTGATTCGACAGAGAGGGCTTGTTTCCAGATACGCATGGGCAATTCAAATAAAGGAATTAAACGCAAGAGTGAAAAAGCGCAAAAGTGCAATATACCCACTATCAGGCTGCAACCCAAAAAGCCTGGCATATTGCTTGGTTCGCGTCCTTGTGCGCCACGACTTGAGCTTGCCGACCTGACTCAACAGGACCACACGCCATCGCACCTGCACACCGCTGGCTAGGAGCCTGCTGGATTTGGGCGTCGGCGGTGTAGCAAGACACGAGCGGTTCAATTCAATTAAAATGAGAATTATGTTTGAACCATCCCCCCATTCCAGCGCCAATCAAGTGTCAACCCCTCTGGCTCGCGCGCTTGAGCAAAATGAAACCGTGCTTGACAGCGTAGAGCAATCGGCCGCTGAACTGGTGGTGATCAATGCGGTTTTAAAGCAGGAAGTCCCGGACGACGTGCAAATTGGCGAGGTAGCTCTGGCGTTGCAAAAAACCGATGAACTTGAAATCAAAATCAGCGACGCCGCTCAAGACCTGGCGCAGGTCAATGAAGTGCTGGCGCAAGAAATAGATGCGCGTGTGGATTTGGAAAGCGAGCTCGCGGCCACCAAAGTCGCTTTGGCTCGCGAGAAAGCCAAACCCTTGCAAGCCGTGTAGTTGCGGTGGTTCAGCAGCGCGTACAGCAAGATGGCACCAAACGTCGCTGTACCAATACCGCTGAGCGCAAACTAGGGATAACCGCAGGTTGCACAAGCAAAATTTGCAGCCGCCGCAGGTTAAGCTGAGCCCCATGAGCGCACCCTACATCCCCCAGATTCGCCTGTATCAACAATGGCTGCAGTCCAAACGCGGCCTGCAGTTTCAAAATTACGCCGCGTTACAGCAATGGTCAGTGACAGATTTGAGTGCTTTCTGGCAAAGTATTTGGGACTATTTTGATCTGCAATCGCCCACCCCGCACCAGTTTGTCGTTGACGGCCGGATGCCCGCGGCCAAGTGGTTTGTGGGCGCAAAGGTTAACTATGCGGCCCAAGTGTTTCGCCATGCTGAGGCGGCGCATGCAGCAGGACTTGCAGCCATCATCAGCCACAACGAAGCCAGCCTGAGCAACGGCGACGCAGCGCGTGAAATCAGCTGGCCTGAATTAAAAAACCAGGTCGCGGCGCTGGCGCTGTATCTCAAAGCCCAGGGCGTTGTGCCGGGCGACCGTGTCGCTGCCTACCTGCCCAACATTCCTGAAGCCATCATTGCTTTTTTAGCCACCGTCAGCATTGGCGGCATCTGGAGCATTTGCGCCCCCGACATGGGCACAGCTGCCGTGCTGGACCGCTTCAAGCAGATCGAGCCCAAGGTGCTGATAGCTTGCGCTGGCGTGACCTACGGCGGCAAGCAGATCGACCGCAGCGCCGTGATTGAGGAGCTGTGCGCAGGGCTGCCGAGCGTGCAGCAGGTGATCATTCATGGCAATCCAAATGCTATAAATTCAGGAGCCAATTGCTCAAGTAATAACTGGGCTAAAGTCATAAATGACACTCTAAATGATGCTCAAAATGAAGAAAAGATAGCTGATTTCGAGCCCCTTTGGCTGCCTTTCGACCATCCGCTGTGGATTGTGTATTCCAGCGGCACCACCGGCCTGCCCAAGCCCATCGTGCATGGCCATGGCGGCACCGTTATTGTTGCGCTGGCGCTCAAGGCGCTGCACAACGACATCGGTTGCAGTTATCACCCCAACAGTCTCGGTGAGCGCTACCACTGGTACAGCTCGACCGGCTGGGTGATGTGGAACGCGCAGGTCAGCGGCTTGCTCAATGGCACGACCTGCGTGATTTTTGATGGCAATCCAGGGGGCACAAAATTGGAAGGCCCCGTCGGTAGCCGGACAAAACCGGACTGGACAACGCTTTGGCGCTTTGCTGCCAACACTGGCGTGACTTTTTTCGGCGCGGGTGCCGCTTTTTATGCCAACTGCATGAAGGCAGGCGTCGATTTGTCAACCTGCGGCGGCTTGGGTCAGGTGCGTGCCTTGGGTTCGACGGGCTCGCCCTTGTCGGTGGAGGCCCAGCAGTGGGGCACTGACCAGTTTGCAGCGATTGGCACCCCTGACATCTGGTTTTGCAACATCTCGGGCGGTACTGATTTTGCAGGCGCATTCATTGGCGGAAACCGGGAGCTGCCGCAAGTGCCCGGCGAGATGCAATGCCGCTTGCTGGGCTGCGCTGTTGAAGCCTGGAACGAAGCGGGCGAGCCCGTCACGGGTGACGTCGGCGAGCTGGTTTGCACACAACCTATCCCCTCCATGCCGCTCTACTTTTGGCGGGATATTGAACCCCCCGTCGGCCACAATGCCGGTAATACCGACGCCCCCCCGGGGGGGCGCGAGCCTGGCTTGGGGCGGCCCGACACTGGGCCCCGGCCTGGCGTGCGCTACATCTCCAGCTACTTTGACATGTACCCGAATGTCTGGCGGCACGGCGACTGGCTCAAGATCACCGAGTCGGGCAGTTGCATCATCTACGGCCGCAGCGACGCCACCATCAACCGCTACGGCTTGCGCATGGGCACCAGCGAGCTGTACAGCGCTATCGAGTCACTGCCCGAGGTGCTGGATTCGATGGTCGTTGATCTGGAATACCTGGGCAAGGGCAGCTACATGCCGCTGTTTGTAGTGCTGCGCGATGGTGTAGCGCTGGACGATGCGATGAAAGCCAGGCTGAACAACGCCATCAAAACCGCGTTGTCACCGCGCTTTTTACCGAATGATATTTTTTCTGTGCCCGAGGTCCCGCGCACGCTGTCCGGCAAAAAGCAGGAGCTGCCGATTAAAAAACTGCTGCTAGGCCAGCCGATTGACAAAGTCGTCAACCGCGATGCAATGGCTAACCCGGCGTGTCTGGATTGGTATGTGGCGTTTGCAGCGCGCCATGCAGCTAAAACTGCTGATACGGCTTAAGCAGGCGGAATTAGCAAATGTACCGTTTTTGATGGTACTGGCGGGATGCAGTGCTGGGCTGTGACTGCCAAGTCGATCAGGTCAAGCAACCCAACTTTGCCTGCAACGTCGCCGTACCCGTCACGCCGTCATACCCGCGAAGGCGGGTATCCAGTGCGGTAGTTGATGGTGAACCCTCTTCGTCGTGCGGCTGGATTCCCGCCTTCGCGGGAATGACGGTGAGGCTTGGCGTGCCGTGTGACTGGCCACACAAGCGACAAGCAACGACGCAATGCGCCCGTCAGTGCCGTCCATCAACGGTATGTTTGTTAATTCCGCCTCCCTTAAGCCTTCCAAGCAGCCTACATATTCCGCCGGTACTGCCCACCCACCTCAAACAGCGCATTGGTAATCTGCCCCAGTGAGCAGACGCGCACCGCGTCCATCAGCACCTCAAATACGTTCGCGTTGTCGATGACGGCTTTTTGCAGGCGTTTGAGCATGGCGGGTGACTGCCCGGCATGCAGGGTATGGAATGCTGCCAGCCGTTTGAGCTGGCTCTGCTTTTCTTCTTCGGTTGAGCGGGCCAGCTCCAGCTTGTCCTGCACGGCATCGCCATTCGGGTTGCGGAAGGTGTTGACGCCGATGATGGGCAACTCGCCAGTGTGTTTGAGCATTTCGTAGTGCATGGATTCGTCTTGAATACGCCCGCGCTGGTAGCCGGTTTCCATCGCGCCCAGCACGCCTCCCCGCTCGGCGATGCGTTCAAACTCTTGCAGCACGGCTTCTTCCAGTAACTCGGTCAGCTCTTCAATGATGAAAGCGCCTTGTGACGGATTCTCGTTTTTCGCCAGGCCCCATTCGCGGTTGATGATGAGCTGTATCGCCATCGCGCGGCGTACGGACTCTTCGGTCGGTGTGGTGATGGCTTCGTCAAATGCGTTGGTGTGCAGGCTGTTGCAGTTGTCGTAAATCGCGATCAGCGCTTGCAACGTGGTGCGGATGTCGTTGAACTGGATCTCTTGCGCGTGCAGGCTGCGGCCACTGGTCTGGATGTGGTATTTGAGCTTTTGACTGCGCTCGTTGGCACCGTATTTTTCTTTCATGGCTACGGCCCAGATCCGGCGTGCGACGCGGCCCATCACGGTGTATTCCGGGTCCATGCCATTGCTGAAGAAAAAGCTCAGGTTGGGCGCGAAGTCATCAATGTGCATGCCGCGCGCCAGATAGGCTTCTACAAAAGTAAAGCCGTTGGACA
>JAYVPR010000010.1:0-10722 GCA_043757245.1 Polaromonas sp.
AGCCAGCAGTTTGGTTGGCGCGTGCGCACTGCCAGCGGGAATCTGATAACTACCAGTGCCAGCCTTGCCTTGCAAAGGTGTGGGCTTGTCGGATTTTTCAGTTGAGAAACTCTCGCCACCCTTAAAAAATAGCTCATAACGCTCATCGAGCTTTTCAGTTGAAAAATGTGCCGCGCCTTTGGCATCGATATAGCCCCACACCTCAGCCACCGCTGGCAGAGCGCACAGCCCCAAGAGCAGCGCGACAAACGCGCCAGCGGCACGCTTTTTCAGGTCAGTCAAAACAAAAAACATCAAATGTCAATGTCTACGGCATCGCCGTGGAGTTCCATCAATTCGCGGCGAGCCGCAGCTTCACCCTTGCCCATAAGTTTGGTGATCAAGTTCTCGGTTTGCAAAAAGCTTTGGTTGCCCAATTGCACAGGCAGCAGGCGGCGGGTGTCTGGATTGAGTGTGGTTTCCCATAATTGTTCCGCATTCATCTCACCCAAACCTTTGAAGCGGCTGATGCTCCAAGAACCTTCTTTAACGCCTTCTTTGCGCAACTTGTCGAGAATAGCCGTTAACTCTCCGTCATCCAGCGCATATGCTTTGGATGCTGGTTTCTTACCTCGGGCTGGTGCATCGACTCTGAACAGCGGTGGGCGGGCCACATACACGTGGCCTGCGGCTATGAGTTTGGGGAAATGCCTGAAAAAAAGCGTGAGTAGCAAGACCTGAATGTGCGAGCCGTCAACATCGGCATCACTCAAGATACACACCTTGCCATAGCGCAACCCGCTCATATCCGGCGAATCGTCAGGACCATGCGGATCAACACCAATGGCCACCGCAATATCGTGAATCTCGGTATTGGCAAACAGGCGATCACGCTCAACCTCCCACGTATTGAGCACCTTGCCGCGCAACGGCAAAATCGCCTGGCTTTCCTTGTTGCGGCCCATTTTGGCGCTGCCACCTGCCGAATCGCCTTCCACCAAAAACACCTCGTTATGGGCTAAATCTTTGCTTTCGCAATCGGTTAATTTGCCGGGCAGCACCGCCACACCAGAGCCTTTGCGTTTTTCGACTTTTTGACCCGCTTTTTGCCGGCTTTGCGCGGCGCGAATCGCCAGCTCGGCGAGTTTTTTACCGTATTCCACATGTTGGTTTAACCACAGTTCAAGCGCTGGGCGCACGTAGTTTGACACCAATCGGACAGCATCCCGCGAATTCAAACGTTCTTTGATCTGACCCTGGAACTGTGGGTCCAGTACCTTGGCGCTCAATACATAGCTGGCTCTGGCAAACACGTCTTCGGGCAGCAGCTTGACGCCTTTTGGCAGCAGGCTATGCAGCTCGATAAAGCTTTTTACGGCGGTAAACAATCCGTCACGCAGGCCACTTTCGTGCGTGCCACCAGCACTGGTTGGAATCAAATTGACGTAGCTTTCGCGCACGGCGTTGCCGTCTTCGGTAAACGCAACGGCCCAGCTTGCGCCCTCACCTTCGGCAAAGCTGTCATGCGATGCATCGGCGAAGCCCTCGCCCTCAAACATCGGGATGACCGGGTCAGCGGTCAAGGATTGCATCAGGTAATCACGCAGGCCGCCTTTGTAAATCCAGGTTTGGACTTCTTTGGTTTTCTCAACCGCGAGCGTCACTGTGACACCTGGCATCAACACCGCTTTGCTGCGCAGCAAATGGCTGAGCTCGGCCATCGGCAGCGCTGCAGACTCAAAGTACTTGGCATCTGGCCAGGCGCGTACTGTGGTGCCCTGCTTACGGTCGCCCTCAGCGGCTTTGCGCAGATGCAGTTTTTCAATCACATCGCCGCCTGAAAACACCAGTGCGGCGACCATGCCTTCGCGGTAAGAGGTGACCTCTAGCCGCTTGGACAGGGCGTTGGTCACGCTCACGCCCACGCCGTGCAGGCCACCTGAAAAGTTGTACGCGCCACCTGAGCCTTTGTCAAACTTGCCGCCCGCGTGCAGGCGGGTAAAAACCAGCTCGACCACAGGTGCTTTTTCTTCTGGGTGCAGACCGAACGGAATCCCCCGCCCATCGTCATCAATCGTTACCGACCCATCGATATGCAGCATGACTTTGATTTTTTTTCCATGCCCGGCCAGCGCCTCGTCAGCAGAGTTGTCGAGCACTTCTTGAATAATGTGCAGCGGATTGTCGGTACGGGTGTACATGCCCGGGCGCTGTTTGACGGGCTCAAGACCCTTGAGCACGCGGATAGAGCTTTCAGAATAGGCAGGACCGAGCGGACTAGTTTGGGAAAGGGGTAATTTGGCAGCCATGGCAGATAGGGAATTTGGCGCGATTGTAGTCGGCGTAACTCAGCAGTCAGGTGGCCATAACGCCAGCCGACAGCGTTGCAGAATGGCCGGAGAATTTCAAGAAATGACTCAATTGCTGGCGACGGCACGAAAAATCCCGCCAATATTACTGGTCAACCTTTACCGAAAAGGTGACCTGCCCGTTAGCGCCAGGCTGCAGATTGCCGTTTAGAGTCCAAACCAGCGAGCCCGTGCCATTGACGGCTGGTTGTGTGGTGACGCTGCAAGCGCTAAGGCTGGCTGGCAATGGCGTAATACAACTGGCAGCAACAAACGTGGTGTAGGCCGCCGTAGCGTCGTTTATCACAATATTGCCCAAAGCTGCCGAACTGTTGTTGGTGTAAGTGATGAGGTAAACAAGGGTGGCGCCAGGCAGCGGCGTCAAGTTGTTCAATGCTTTTGTCAGCACCAACCCGCTGTTGGTGGGAACGCCGGCCGTGGTGATGTCGGTGTTGACCAGGTTAGCGGTAAGCACCGGGCTGGCGCTGGTGTAGCTAAAACTGGCCTGCAGCGTCGCAATGTCCTGGGCATTGATGGCGCTGCCAAAGGGAATCGACACGCGCAGTATCAGGCAGACTTTGTCATTAGCGGCAACGGTGATGGCCCCACTGATGACCGCATCTCCACTGTCAAGCACACCATTGCAATTGCTGTCCCGGTAAAGCACCTGCGGCCAGGCTGCAGGGCTGGTAGTGCTAAAGCCGACAGAGCCCGCCGTGCCAGCCGTGAAGGTGTGCGCATAAAAAACAACACTACCGGGTGTGGTGCTTTGTTGGTTGTTGCCCGTCAGGGTGTTGGGTGGCACGTCGCCAAAGTTAACACCCGTGTAGTTGGTACCCACGCTGTAAATGATGCTGAAGGCATCGGCCGCGCGGTCATAGATCGGTCCGGCAGGTACACCAACGCTGCCGCCGGTAGACAAATACCCTGACAAATTGACTTCAACCACCTTGAGCGTGGCCCCCGTAAGCGCCGCCGGCAGCCACAAGCTGTAGTTACCGCTGGCATCGGTTTTAGCACTGTCATAAATCGTGCTGCCCGCGCTGTCTGTGAGTTTCACGCTGACACCTGCCAAGCCGGCCTCCGCACCGTCGATCACCCCGTTGTTGGCGCTACCACTACCGACACCATTGTCAATAAACACCCGCCCGGTGACTTTGTTGCCGTTGAACAAGCCGAAGTTAAGATTTTGCAGCTCGGTCGCAGCCACCACCACGTTAAGCCGCTTCAAGTCTGGCATTTCCGTGCCCTGCCAGGCAGTCAACAGCGCAGGGGTCACGTCTGCCAATGTGTTGTTGTCATCAATGACGATGATGTAGGCAGCCGCTGGCACGCTTGCAAACTGATAAAGCCCGGTGCTGGTGTTCACCGTTACCGCTTGTATTGCCGGTCCGGCAGCAGAAGTGGCGGGTATCAATTTGGCAAAAAGAGTCAGTCCTGTGCCCGCCTCGGCGCTGTCTTTTTGCAGATTGTGATTGGCGTCGCTGTAAACAAAGCCTGAAACAGCTACGCCAGTCGCCACAGCAGCGCCGCTGACGCTCACGTCGTCGCTGGTATTGGCACTACCCAAAAAATTGTTGACGGTTTTGGCGTCTGAACCGGTCACGCTGGCACTGTTGTCATAGGTGCCATTGGCAACGCTAGCGGCTAC
This sequence comes from Polaromonas sp., assembly GCA_043757245.1. Taxonomy (GTDB): domain Bacteria; phylum Pseudomonadota; class Gammaproteobacteria; order Burkholderiales; family Burkholderiaceae_C; genus Polaromonas. The sequence continues at coordinate 3,979 of JAYVPR010000010.1, forward strand.
GTTGGCAATAAAGGTGATGGCAACGCTGCCAGATGCTGGAATAGTAAACACGCCCCAGACTGGTGCAATTGCACCCACCAACGGGTCACTGGTTGTGCTGCGAGTTGCCCCGCCACTGAGCACTGGCGCAGTGTTCGACGCGAAAGTAAAGCCGCTGGCCAGTGTGTCGACAATGCTGACCCCGGTGGCGGTGCCAGTGCCGTTGTTGGTGACGGTAACGGTATAACTGGCTGTGGTGCCGCTGGTAGTGTTGACAATGGCTGGCGTGCTGGTGCTCTTGCCCACATTGAGCACGGCGCTCACCACGGTAACGTTTTCTGTGTTCAGGGATACGTTGGTACCGTCGTAGTTAAATATCTTGTCAGCAGCAACGCCTGTGCTTGTGCTGGCGGCTGAGTTGTTGTACGTAGCGTCGGCCGCTGCTGCAGCAATGTTGGCAACAAAGGTAATGACCAGATTCTGGCCTGCCGGAATGGTGAAGCCGCCGGTAGGGCTGGTGTCCCACTGCGGCGTGCCTGCGGTTTGTGGTAACGCGGTGATGACCTGGTGCGTGACGGCCACACCGTTGAGCGTGACGCTGCTGGTGCTACCGTAGCTAAAGTTAACTGGCAGTGTGTCTATGACCTTCACGTTATTGGCTGGGCCGGTGCCACTGTTGCGAATAGTGATTTTGTAGATGGCGGAGGTGCCGCTGGGCGTGTTGATAACCACTGGCGTAGTGGTCAGTTTGTCGGCCACCAGTGTTGCACTGGTCACCACCACGTTGCTCAGAGTGTCTGTGGTGCCACCAATGTAATTGGTAATGAGAGCGGCCACACCGGTTGCACTGGCGTTGTTGGTGTAGGTGCCATCTGTCACGTTGCTACCCGACAAAGTGGCACTGAACGAGATCACCAGCGTTTGCCCCGGATGAATGCTGAAGCCACCGGTAGACGCGGTGTCCCATTGTGGTGTGCTGCTGGTTTGCGGGGGGGCTGTGATGACCTGATAGGCGGCTGGGGCTTGTAGAACCCCGTTGACCGTGACGCTGCTGGTTGCAGCATAAAAGAAGTTGGTCGGTAAGGTGTCAATCACCTTGACACTGGTCGCCGTGCCCGTGCCGTTATTGCTGACCGTGATGGTGTAGGTAGCAGTGCCATTTGGCGACACATTTACCACCGACGAGCCGGTTATTTTTTTAACCACCAGTTTGGCGCTGGTAACTGTAACGTTGTCGCTGGTGTTGGCAGCCAGACTGCCGTCAAAGTTGGTGATGCTGTTGGCGTTGCTGCTGGTCACCCCGGCGCTGTTGTTGTAGCTGCCGTCAAGCACGGTGCTGGCAATGTTGGCAACAAAAGTGATGACCAGATTCTGGCCTGCGTTAATGGTAAAGCCGCCCGTGGGTGCGGTGTCCCATTGTGGTGTGGCGGTTCCAAGCCCGGTCACCGCGTAATTGGCCGGCAATACCGCTGCGCCATTGAGTGTGACCCCGCTGGTACTCGCGTAGGTAAACCCAGCGGGCAGCGTATCCGTCAGCTTGACGCCTGTGGCATTGCTGCCGCTGCTGTTGCTGACCGTAACGGTGTAGGTGGCCGAGGTGCCGCTGCTGCTGTTGATGACGTTGGGCGTGACCGCAGTTTTAGTGACCGCCAGCACCACATTTGTGATCACAGTTACTGGAGCACCGTTCAAAAAGTTGTTGACGGTGGCACCAGGCGTGATGGTGGACGCTGTGGCGGTGTTGTTATAAATGCCATTGGCTACGGTGCTCGACACATCGACTATGAAAGTTATGCTCACGCTGCTGGCACCCAGCAGAATAAAGGTACCCCAAGCTGGTGTTGTAGCGCCCACGGTTGGGTCCAAAATCGTTAAGCGAGTGGCAGCGCCACTGGTCACCACAGCCGTAGTGGTTTTGTACGTAAAGCCCACAGGCAGTGTGTCCTGGATCTGCACACCACTCGCACTTGTACCGCTATTGCTCACATTGATGGTGTACTGCGCCGTAGCGCCTGACGCTGAGTTAGTAATAGTAGGTGTGAGGGCAACTTTACTGACGGTCAGGTTTGGCGGGCCGATGGCCGTGGAGGCTTGAGCGGGTTTGTTGTCGCCAAGGGCAAGCGTGGTGTCGATTTGCGTGGTGCCAATAAACGCCACCGCATTGTTGGTATACAGGCCGGGGTTGCTAGGCAAGGTAGCTTTGAACTTGAGCGCGAGGCTGCCACCTGCGGGCACGGTAAAAGGCTGGGTTGTTGAGGCATTGTCCCAAGTCAGCTGCTGCCCCACAATGACAGGGTTGTTGGCAAAAGCTACGCCATTTAACAACGTGGAGTCCGCCACATATGTGGCGTTGGCAGGTGTCGACGGCAATGTGTCCACAAATTTGTCCAGCGTGACTGCCGATGCGCCGCTGTTGGTGGCCATCAAGGTGTAGGTCACCACGACGCCCAACGAGCTTTCGGTGATATCAACCGTCTTGGACAACAAGGTTGTATTGCTTGGGGTGGGCAGAGTCCTGACAGTAGTTGCAAAGCTGCCGTCGTATTTGTATGGATTGCCGACCTGTGCGGAAATAATCGGCGTGGGGTTGCCCGCCGTGGGGCCAACCTGCGAAAAAGTATAGATGGCGCGTATGCTGCCGGTACTTCCATTGCCAATACCCACAAAATACAGTTGATTGGTAGCGGCGGCTACAAGAGGGAGTCCAGTGCAGTCGGTCGCGGCGTACTGCTCCACTTTGGTGGCCCCCAACCTGAGGTTGGTGGGGTTAAATGACGAGGTTGCAGCAGGGCCTACCAGAACATTACCACCAGCCCTACCACCGGCGCCGTAACAAACAACGAGATCGAAGTTTTGCCCCAGCTGAATGCTGGTGGGGTTGGTTGTTACGCTGAATATCTTATTCGCCGCAGCGGAACCATCTGAATCACTGCTACGCAACGCATAGTCGGTTGCCAAATCATGTCGTACGCTACCCGTTGCTCCGGGTACACCCGTCCAAATCTCGACCTGAATATTGCCGTTGGCCGTAGCAACTGACGTTTGAGGAATCGTGAGGTACCAATATGAAGTCTTGGCGGTGCCGGACAGGTCGCCAATGAAATGAACGGCGACTTCGTTCGTGTTCAGTGAATAACCGGTGCCCGTCACCACGGCGCGGGCATAGACATTGGTCAGCGCAGAGTTGCTGGTAAAGCGCAGTCCCACATACTGACCAGTAGGTCCGGGTGATGCGTCGCGTATCAACTCCATGCCAGTCGCCAGTGGCGCACCACCCGACGGCGTATTGTCAAAAATGATTGCAGCGTGTGCCAGGCCTGCCGCAAAAAAAATCGCCAACAAACTCAGATATTGAACCAGGTATCGAATCAGATGGAGGAAGCGAAACATCATTTGCCAACACCTTGAAACAGCTTCTCGTCAAATTTCCAGCGCAGGCGCAAATAGATGCCGCGGTTGGTGTAGTCCTGTGCGGCGAGGTCTTTGTCAACAAAGCCAAACACGTTGTAACCCACGCTGATCCACAAATTATCGGCCATCAAATACCCGAGCTCTGCGCCCAAGCCCAGCTGGCGCGAGCGTGCGCTGCCACCCAGCAGCGCTGCGGCGTTCAGGCCAATGTCCCAGCGCTTTGACAAGTCGTGCGTGGCGCGCGCGCTAAACAGCTGCGTGTCGTACTTGCTAACCAAGCCCAGGCTGCGATCATTGACCCATTTAGCGGCTGCCCGACCCGAGAGCAACACGTCTGGGTTAAGCTGGTAATTAAGATGCGCTGACGTGATGACCACGTCGCGCCTGATGCTTTCTAGAGCATTCAGTGCGTCGGTATTTTCATAGCGGTACTCGGCGCGCAGCAAACCGTTATAGGGGTTGGCACCCGCGCTGCGGTAGGCTAGGCCCAGCTGTGCCCAGTCTTCGGTCTTGTTCATGCTCGTGCCACTCCGGTTTTTAAGCACTGAAAGCACGTTTTTTGCCAGTACCGACCACTCCTCGTCAATTTTGAAGGCTGCACCTGCAGTGGCCAAGACCGAGTCGCTGCTTGAGCTCTCACGAAGCTCCAGCCGCAGTGCGCCTTTCCAGTTTGGCGCACCGGTGTATTCAATGCCGCCGCTGAGCACCGTGCTCTCACCGGCTACAACACCGCTTAAACTGCGCACCCGCTCATAACCAGCGTTAACCCGCAAACCGGGCTGTAGCTGCCAGCGATTGCGCAGACCAATTGCCACTTCGGCATCGCGCCCTTCGATGGCGTCGCGCACACGGTACTCGCTAAACACATTCAGGTCTTTGGCCGTGTCTGACTGGACGCCGAACACCGTGGCATTGCGCCGCTGGGTATCGTTCAAGCCATAACGGTTGCCCAGGCTTGAGATGAATTCATGGCGCCCATACAGGCGGGTGGCATTGGCCAGCCGATACTCACCACCGACGGCTGCCACGCGGCGGCTAGATTGCGCAACATCTTGCTCGTACTCGCCAAACGCGCTGGCTTGCGGATAGCCGGGTATTTGGCCCGTAATTTTGACCAGCACGCTGCTACTGTCGGTTGGCGCTACCACTGTGCTTGCCGCTATGGCCGCCACTGCTGTCGCATGGCTGCGCCGTAAACCGAGTTCACCACGCAGCTTGTCGGTAAAGGAGTAATCAATCCCAACTTGCATGCCTTCGCGCATTACTTGTGTTTGCGTGTATTCGCTGCGCAGATATTCGCCTTTAAACAGCAGTACATCGGTGGCTTTGTAAGATGCTTTGGCCGAAATTTCCTGCCGCCCTTTTTCTATGCTGGCCGATGGATTGTCAAAACCGGTATCAGCTCTGATCACATGGGCCTGCGCTTTCAGCGGGCCATCCTCATGCCGAATTTCAGCCCGCACCGCCTGCCCACGGGTTTGCTCGGACAGCGGTGTCTGCGTCTGCGCCAGCTCGGCAATGACGATGGTGCGCTGCGCCAGCTTGGCGGTAATGCCGACGCTTTGCATAGACAGTGGCTTGAGCGGATCCTTGTCGCGCAACAGCCCAGCACCCAACGTCAGGCTATCAGTCAGCTGGTAGCTGGCATCGACACCGGTGACCCAAAAATTTTCACCGCCAGTCTCCACCTCATAGGTGATGCGCAATGAATTTGGGTTGAAGTTAAGGTCAAGACTTGGTAGCGCGGCCTTGAGCAAAATCTGGCCCGTCAGGGTTTCAATCATGTAATCAACAAATCGCACCAGCGGCTGGATTTTTAGCACGATGGCTGACTGGTTGCGGTCGCGTGTCAAAATTTCTATCTTTTCGCTGTTTTCCAGCAACGGAAATTTGGCGATAGCATAGGGTCCGGATACGCCGCGCGCTGGCAATTCGTTGACGATTTGGCGCGAGTTGTTATTGCTGACAAAAGTGTTGACACGGCTACGGGCGTCGGCACTTTCAAAATGCGCCTGAACGCCGGTTAGGCTGCGGCTGTATTGTCCGAGTCGCCGCTCATCGCCAGCCGAACCGGCTATGGCCGCCGGCGCCTTGACCTGAGTGTTGAAGTCGCCATACAGCACATGAGACTTGCCTTTGTCGACACGCACATACAGGCGGCCCGTAGACTGGGCATCAAAACCTTTGACTGACGAATCCCCATAAACCGGGTAGAACTCACCCGGTTGAATGTCACGAAACAATCGCTCTTTGGTATCTTTATCTGAGTCATAGGCCAGCGTCAGCAGATACTCGCCCCGCACCTTGCCTTTAAGAAACAACGCGGCACGCGCGGCGGCAGTCGTCCGGCCGTTGTCAAAACTGCGCGCCACCCGGCTCAGCTCTTGCTCAAAGCCGTCTTGGGCGCGTACCGGTTGCAAAGCCCGACTGTCGAGGCGACGCAGATTGAGCACGCCCTCCACCACACCTGCGGCAATCAGAGGCCGTAGCTCAGGAACGAAACTCAGCTTTGCCTGCGTGGTAAGGCTACCGGCAGATGCGCGCACCAGCGCATCACCGGCTTGCAGGGGCGACTCCAGCTCCAGCACGGTGCGGCCACCTTCTACGAAAATTTGTACCCCCGGCTCATCGGGGTTGAGGTCAAGCGCTTTCCAACGGCCCAGACTGCTGTCCAGCGTAATCGCGGTACGTGCCGTCACGGCAACACCGGCCGCGTCCAGGGTTTCCAGCGTGATCTGAACTGGCGAACGCCCGTCCGCTGGCAGCGCCAAGCTGGGCACACTGAGCTTCAGCCGCGCCAGAGCGCCCGGCGCGATGACGCTGATGGCCTGACTGCCGCCCGCCTGTCCTGCTGTAGGGGTTTGAACCACTGCTATCTCATTTTTGCCAGCTTTGAGATCAATACCTACATACTCCACCACCTGCAAGCGCTGGCTGCCCAGCTGGCTTTGCTTGCCGATGCGACTAGGCGGCAAGGCCACACCGTTGACGCTGACAGTCAGATTGGCATCCATGTCGCCTTTGATGACAATTGTTGTCTGGGCGTAGTCCAGCACTTGGCCGGCAAGCGGGGCCACGATGGCCAGACTGTTGTCCATAGTGGCAATTTTTTCATCGCTTAAATCAACAGCGGCAAGACGTGACACTCGAGCGCTGTTGCTGCTGGCTGAACGGGGCAAAGCGCTGGCCACATTCGCGGGCACAGCAGCGACGCTGGCAACAACAGCGGCACCAAGCACACCACTGGCTGGCAAGGCTTGCGCGTTGACGTTGGCCTGCTGCACTACCCGCGTATCGGCAGCAAGCCGAGAAATTTGCGCGCTAACTGCCGACGCATCTGCGGCCGCGGTCAAT
>JAYVPR010000011.1:0-10678 GCA_043757245.1 Polaromonas sp.
AGCCAGACGGTTCCTGACAGCAATGCAGGAGCGGCTGGCCAAATTTGGGCTGACCCTGAATGCGAAGAAGACGCGGCTGATCGAGTTTGGTCGATTTGCAGCAACCAAATAGCAAACGTCGGGGACAAAGCAAGCCTGAAACGTTCGACTTTCTTGGGTTCACGCACTGTTGTGGCACCAACAGGCAAGGCCGCTTTCAGGTCACTCGCCTTACGATGAAGAAGCAGATGCGCGCGACACTCGACACAATCCGGGCACAACTGATGCGACGATGGCATGAATCCGTCGCCATTGTGGGCAAGTGGTTGAATCGCGTGGTTCAAGGGTATTTCAACTACCACGCTGTACCGGGAAATCTGTATCGTCTGGCAGGCATGCGCAGTGAAGTTTGTCGCGCTTGGCGACACGCGCTGATGCGACGCAGCCAGCGCCACCGACTACCGTGGGACAGGTTCAACCGCATTGCCAAGCGTTTCGTTCCGCCCGCCCGCAACGCGCATCCACATCCTGAGGAGCGGTTCTACGCGTCACATACCTGAGGCAGGAGCCGTATGCGGTAATTCCGCACGTACGGATCTGTGCGGGGGGCGGGGGGTAACCTCCGTCCCTACCGCAACCGAACTATCAAACCAGAAGCGCCAGCACTCAAGGGATCACAGTGGTAAACAGGTAAGTTGCAAAAATAACCAGATGCACCACACCCTGCAACACCGTGGTGCGACCCGTGCCTAATGACAGCGTGGTCACCAGCAGTGACAGCATCAGCAAAATACTCGACTTGGCATCCAGGCCCAACGTCAATGTCCAACCCGTGGCAATCGACACCATCGCCACGGCCGGAATCGTCAGGCCGATGCTGGCCAAGGCCGAGCCGAGAGCCAGGTTCAGGCTGGTTTGCAGGCGGTTGGCACGCGCGGCGCGCAACGCGGCCAGGCCTTCAGGCAGCAGCACCACGGCGGCAATGATCACGCCGACTACCGCTTTTGGAGCGCCAGCCTGGCTGACCACCGACTCAATCACGGGTGCCAAGGCTTTGGCCAGCAGCACCACCGCACCCAGGCAGGTCAGCAGCAGGCCAAGACTGGCTAGCGCAACGCCTGTAGATGGCGGTGCAGCATGATTTTTTACATCAACTGCCGCATCCTCAGGTAAAAAATAACCACGGTGGCGCACCGTTTGAACCAGCACAAACGTGCCGTACAGCACCACCGAGACCACGGCAATAAAAACCAGTTGCGACACGCTGTAATACGGCCCTGGCACGGTGGTGGTGTAGTTGGGCAGCACCATCGTCAACACGGCAATGGCAGCCAGTGTGGCCAGCGATGCGCTGACACCATACTGGCCAAAGCTTTGCTCGCCATGACGCGAGCCGCCCACCAGCAGGCACAGGCCCACCATGCCGTTCAAAATAATCATCACGGCGGCAAACACGGTATCGCGCGCCAACGCTGTGGTGGCGGGCCCGCCCGACAGCATGAGCGAGACAATCAAGGCCACTTCAATGATCGTCACTGCCACCGCCAGCACCAGCGTGCCATAAGGCTCGCCAAGCCGGTGTGCAATCACCTCAGCATGGTGTACCGCCGCCAGCACGCAGGCCAGCATGCCAATGGTTAAAAAGACCGTGAAAAATGTGCCTGCAGCGCCCGCCCACATGCCGCCCATCAGCGCCCAGCCTGTCAACGGCACCAGCCACGACCAAAACGGCAAATAGGACGAGTGAAACACGGGGCTAGGCTATTTGACCAGCAAAGAATTGATGATCAGCAAGTCATCAGGCGTCAAGGTGCCGTTGGCCTGGCGCAGCCGCAAACCACCCAGCAGCACGTTGTAGCGCGCTTGTGCCAAATCGCGTTTGGTCTGGAACAGCTGGCTTTGCGAATTGAGCACGTCAATATTGATGCGCACACCCACCTGGTAGCCTAGCTTATTGGCATCTAACGCGCTTTGGCTCGAAAGCTCTGCGGCCTCCAGCGCCTTGACCTGACCCTGGCCAGACTGCACGCCGAAGTAGGCGGTTCGGGTGGCCAATGCCACCGTACGTTTGGCGCCTTCCAGATCGGTTTGCGCCTTGTCTTTGAGCGACAGCGTTTCCTTGATGCGGTTTTGCGTGGCAAAGCCTGCAAACAGCGGCAGATTAAAAGCCAGGCCAATCGTGCCCGTTTGGTTGCGGCTGTTCAACGCGCTTACGATTGACCCTGATGGGTTGCGGGTGGCGTTGTAACTGGCATTGACATCCAGTGTCGGCTTGTGGCCGGCCTCGGCCTTGTTGACTTCCAGTTCGGCAATCTCCAGACCGTTTTGCGCCTGCCGTAGCGTCGGATGAACCAGCGCAGACTGATCGACCCAGGCATTCACATCTTGCGGCATAACCGGTGGCAAGGCGACAGGGACTACGAGGCCTTTGGGCTGCGCCCCCGTCATACCTGCCAGCGTGTCCAAAGCTAGCTTTTTAACCCGCACATCGTTGTCGGCTGCTATTTCCTGGGCTGTACCTAAGTCAAACCGGGCTTGCGCTTCGCGCGTGTCGGTGATGGTTGATGTGCCGACTTCAAAGTTGCGCTTGGCTGAGGCCAGTTGCTCGGCCACAGCGGCTTTTTGGGCTCTGACAAATGCCAGCGTGTCTTGTGCGGCCAGCACATCAAAGTAAGCCTGGCTGGAGCGCAGGATCAGGTCTTGCTCGGCCGCGTCCAGCACTGCCTTGGCCAGGTTCACCTGTTTCAATCCCTGCTCGTAAGTCGCCCAATTCGCGGGGCGGTATAGCGGTTGTGATGCGGTCAGCGTGGCATTTTGCGTGCTGAAACTGCGGCTAGCCCCCGGGATGGTGGTATCAAAGCTGGTGCGCGAGGCACCCACATTCAAACCCGCCGTCGGCAAGATACCTGCGCGCGCCTGGTCCGCCCTGGCCAGATTTGCCTCATATTGCAGCCTGGCTGACTGGTAACTCGCATCAAACGTGCGGGCTGCGTCGTACAACGCCACCAGATTTTGCGCCTGCGCACCCATGGCAAGCAGTACCGATGCGATCGCAACCACGATAGGTTTGGTAATGCCCATGGGGTTGGTATGACGGGTGTTGTGTAAAGTCATAGATGTCATGGATGTTATGGATGTTATGGATAGAGGTCCTGAATAAATGATTCTGAGATCAATACTGGGGAATGCTTGTATCCAGCAACTGCGCCCACGCAGCAATACCGCCTTGCAGGTTCACCACATCGGTAAAACCACGCTGCGCCAGATACATGGCAACCTGCTGGCTGCGCACGCCGTGGTGGCACAGGCAGGCAATCGGCTGGTCGGCGCTGTAGTTTTTTTGGAGTTCAGCCAGCTGCGCCGGGATGCTCTGCATCGGCACATGGAGCAGCTTAAAGCCATTTGGCGCGACAGACGCAGTTTGCAATTCCCACGGCTCGCGTACATCCAGCACGACCGGCGCTATGCCGGCGTTGGCCGTGCTGGCCGCGCTAAGCCAGGCGGCGAAATGGGCAGGGCTGACTTGGGCAATCATGTTCAGGACGGTTTGGTTTAGAAGCTGAACTTTGAGGGTTCAGGAAAGCCAAGCAAACGTGGTGCCACGGTGTCCCAGGCCTGTGTGGTGTGCCAGGCGGCCTCGCCTACCCGCGTCACCAGCGTGGCGCGCATGACCGGTTCATGACCCACCACAGCACTTAAGCGTCCGCCGACTTTGAGCAGCTCAAGCAGCGCGGCAGGCACTTCAGCGACTGAGCCGCTGAGCACAATCACATCAAACGGGCCTTTGAGGGCATGGATGTCGGAACCATCGGCGGCCTGCACCTCCGCGTTGAGAATACCGGCTCGCTGCAAGTTAACTCTGGCCGTTTGAGCCAATTTGGCATCCATCTCCAGGCTGGTGACCTGCTGCGCGCGATGCCCCAGCAGCGCCGCCATGTAGCCCGAGCCGGTACCGATTTCCAGCACTTTTTCATGCTTTTGCACCGCCAAATCTTGCAGGATGCGGGCTTCAACCTTGGGCGACAGCATGCACTGACTGGGGTGCTGTTGCAAGTTAATGGAGAGTGGAATTTCCATGTCAGCGAAGGCCAGCGCCTTGTGGGCTGTGGGTACAAAGTCTTCACGTTTGATAACCGCCAGCAGCGCCAGCACCTGGCTGTCCAGCACCTCCCAGGGGCGGATTTGCTGCTCAATCATGTTGAATCGGGCTTGTTCGTAGTTCATGGTGTTGTCTGGTGTTGTCGCGGGTTGGATTGGGAAAACTTGCTGAATTTTAGCCAGGCTGCTGGGGTTTGCCGGGTGTCGGACCTTGAGCGCCAAACTTGCGCTTGAACCACTGGGCCAGATCGTCCATAAAACAGTACGTCACGGGCACCACCACCAATGTGAGCAAGGATGAAGTGATCACCCCACCAATCACGGCCTGGCCCATGGGTGCGCGCTGCTCCGAGCCTTCGGTCAGTGCAAAAGCCAGCGGAATCATGCCGAAAATCATCGCCAGTGTGGTCATCAAAATCGGCCGCAAACGCACCCTGGCAGCCACCAGCAATGCTTCGCTACGCTCCATGCCTTCCTCACGCATGCGAATCGCGAAGTCGACCAGCAAAATCGCGTTTTTGGTCACCAACCCCATCAGCATGACAACACCAATGACGGAGAACATCGACAACGTGGAACGAAACAACAGCAGTGCCAGCACCACACCAATCAGCGTGAGCGGCAGCGAGGTCATCAGCGCCAGGGGCTGCAAAAAACTTTTAAACTGGCTGGCCAAAATCATGTAGATAAACAAGATGGCCATGACCAGCGCCGAGATGGCGTAGCCAAATGATTCAGCCATGTTTTTCGTCGAGCCACCAAACTGATGTGTGTAGCCCGGCGGGAAGGGTGTTTTTTCCAACGCCGCCTTGATGTCGTTGGACACTTCACCTGCGGATCGATCGTAGACATTGGCATTAACGGCGACTTCACGCACCAGGTCGCGGCGGTTGATCTGGTTTGGCCCGGTGGACTCTTTCACGCTGGCCACCTGGCTCAAGCGCACGATACGGGTCGAGCCATCTGCATTGCTGCCGGTGCTGCTGGTCATGAAGGGCAGGCGTTCCAGGTCAGCCGGGGCATTGCGTGCATCCGGGCTCAAACGCACATTCACGTCATAGGTTTGGTCGTCAGGCGCGCGCCAGTTGCCCACGGTTTGGCCCGCAATCAGTGTACGCAGCGATGCAGCGATGCTGGACGCCGACAAGCCCAAATCACTGGCAGCATCACGCCGAACATCGACCTGAATCACTGGCTTGTCCGGCTTGACGCTGGAGTCCAGATCGACCAGACCGGGAATGCCGCGAATGTTGTCTTGGACCACGCGGCTCAAGCGCTCCAGCTCTTTCAAGTCCGGGCCTTTCAACGAAAACTCCACCTGCTTGTTGCCGCCCACCGAGTCCAGCAAACCCACGTGGGTGACGGTGATGCCCGGCACCTGTTTGAGCCGCTCGCGCAGCGCGCCAGAGATTTGGTCGACACTCCGGCTGCGTGCCTTGCGGTCTACCAGACGGACGTAAACGTTGGCGTACATTTTCCCTTGGGCATTGCCCGTATTGATGGTAGCCAGCGTGTAGCGCACCTCAGGAAACTCGCGCACGATGGCTTCAACCTGTTTGGCTTTAGCCTCGGTTGCCTCAAGAGAAGAGGCGACGGGCGTATAAAAATTCAGCGAGGTTTCTGAAAAGTCAGCTTTGGGCACAAACTCCGTGCCCAGCAGCGGCACCATAAAAATACTCACAACAAAAATCACCACCGCCAGCAGCAGTGTTTTGATTTTGTGAACCAGCGCCCAGCGCAGGATGCTCTGGTAGCCTTCGCTCAAGCGCTCGGTCGCGGTGTCAAACCAGCCGGTCACCCGACCAAAGGTTTTGTCATATAAAGTCACCGGCAGGCCGCGCTTCCCGTCGGTATCAATGGCCGGGTCGTGCCAGATGCTCGACAGCATCGGGTCGAGCGTGAAGCTGACGAACATCGAGATTAAAACGGCGGCAACGATGGTGATGCCGAACTCGTGAAAAAACTTGCCGATAATGCCGCCCATAAAACCCACGGGCAAAAACACCGCCACGATGGAGAACGTGGTGGCCAGCACTGCCAGGCCAATTTCTTTCGTGCCATCCATGGAGGCCTGGTAAGACGTTTTACCCATCTGCACGTGCCGCACAATGTTTTCGCGCACCACAATTGCATCGTCAATCAGCAAGCCTACACACAGCGACAAAGCCATCAGCGTGATCATGTTGATGGTGAAACCGAACAGGTTCATGAACAAAAATGTGCCGATGATAGAGATTGGCAACGTCAGCCCGGTGATCACCGTGGAGCGCCACGAGTTCAAAAACAAAAACACAATCAGCACCGTCAGCAGTGCGCCTTCAATCAGCGTGCGGCGTACGTTTTCAACACCAACCCGAATTTGGCGTGAGCTGTCGGTGACGAGTTCGAGCTTGAGCCCTGGCGGCAGCGAAGCTTTCATCTCAAGCACCGCCTTGTTCAGCCCATCAACCACTTGAATGGTGTTTTCGTCCTGCGCTTTTTGTACCGTGAGCAGCAATGTGCGCTGGCCGTTGTACAGCGCCAGACTGTCAATTTCCTGAGTGCCGTCGGCGATGCGGGCGACCTGGTCCACCGTGACGGCCACATTGTTTTTACGCGCCACAATAATCTTGCCAAAGTCTTCAGGCCGCTTCGCTCTAGCATCGATTTTGACCACGCGTTCTTGCGACAATGAACGGATGCTGCCAACCGGCAAGTCCTGGTTTTCATTGCGCACAGCGTTGACAACCTGATCTGCCGTGATACCGAGCGACTCCATCGCTTGCGGATTCAGGTACACATTGATCTCACGTTTAGTGCCGCCAACGATGTTGACTGCGCCTGCACCGCGCACGTTTTCAAGCCGCTTTTTCAAGGTTTGATCGGCCCAATTGGTCAACTCCACCGCAGATATTTTTGAACTGCTATTTTCAGGCAACACCGCCACGGACCAAATGGCTCGACTTGACGGGTCAAAGCGCAGCACACGCGGCTCTTTGACTTCGGCGCGTAAATTTGGCCGAATGGCGGATATCTTTTCGCGTACATCCTCGGCGGCTTTTCGCCCATCGATATGCAACTGAAACTCTATGATGACGACCGACTGGCCTTCGTAGCTGCGTGAGGTGAGCGCGCTGATACCGGCGATCGAATTGACACCTTCTTCCAGCTTTTTGGTGACTTCGCTCTCCACAATTTCAGGCGATGCACCGGGGTAATCGGCGGTGACCACCACAACCGGTAAATCAATGTTCGGAAATTGATCAACCTGCATGCGCTGGTACGAGAAAATCCCCAATACCACGATGGTCAGCATCATCATGGTGGCGAACACCGGGTTTTTAAGACTGACTTGGGTGAACCACATGCGGTTGCCTTCAATGGCGGATTAAGGAGCTGACTTTGCGCCAGATGCTGCCTGGCTGGCCGCCAGCGCAGGGGCGTTCATGGCGGTGAATTTGACTTGCGTGCCTTCACGCAAACTGCCAACATTGCCGCGTATCACCACTGCACTGTCGTTCAAACCGGTCACGGCGACGACATCCACGCCGTCTGCTGTACCGCGTGCGCCCAGCGCGACTGGCTTGTACACGACTTGCGCGTTTTCAATCGCCTGAACATAAGGCCCAGGCTTGTCGGTGCGCACGCTGCTCAATGGCACGGCCAGCAACGATGCACGCGCTGTGCCCAGAGTCCCCTGTGCGAACAGGCCCTGGCGTAATGGCAAGTTTTTTTGCGGGGTGCTGGCGTTGTCAATGCTCAAATAAGCCAGCACGCTGCGGCTGCCCGCCTGCGCTGTTGGGTTGATGCGCACCACTTTCGCCGCGACCGCTTTGGGGCTGCCTTCGATTTGCAACTCAGCCATTTGACCGATGCGCAATTGGGTTGACTCGGCGGCGCTCAGCGTGGCCTCAAGCTCCAGCCGGCTCAGATCAACAATTTCAACAATCCTGGCATCTATGCCAACCCTTTCACCGGACTGCGCCAGTCGCTGCGACACCTGGCCGGAAATCGGCGCTTTCAGCACGCTGTCATCGACTGACTTTTTGGCCACATCGGTCCCGGCCAGTGCCGCCTGGTAAGTCGATTGCGCGGCATTCAGATTGGCCAGCGAGGTGTCAAGCGCGGTTTTTGAAATAAAGCCCTGGTCCACCAACGCCTTGTTGTTGTCGTACTGGCGCTGAGCTACTTCTGCCTGCGCTTTGCTGGACTCAGCCTGCTCGCGCGCCTGGCGCACGCGGGACAGCAGCTCGCTGGCATCAATGCGCGCAATGATTTGCCCGGCTTTGACAAAGTCGCCTTCGCGCACCGTCAAGCCTTGCAGTTCCCCGGCTACTCTGGCCTTGATAACCGCAGAATTGACGGCTTTGAGCGTGCCTGAAACCGGCAGACCCTGGGTGATGTCCAGCGGCTGAGCTTTGACCACATCGCTGGCTGCCAGCTCGACCAGGGTGTCTTTGGGTGCGTTGGATGAGGCCGATGCTGATGATGCCGCCAAAGCCTGCTGTTTTGCTTTGCGCTCAGACAACACACGCAGAGCTGCACCGACCAAGATGCCAAGAACCAGCAATACGAGCAGCCATTTGAGCCAGTTTTTCCCCCAGCTTTTGCCCCAGCTTTTGATATTCAAACGCATGCTAAATTTTTCCTGTAATGACTTGTTTTGTGTCTGGTTGAGTGGGTGGTTTAGTGTCTGGTTTAGTGGGTGGTTGTACGCACATGCCATGCAAAATCATGCTGACCTGTGAATCAATGTATTTTTGTGGGTCCAGTACCTGGTTGCGCGGCATGCAAATCCCGGCGGAGTGTTTGGAGATGATCAGGTAGATCATGGGTGCGATCAGGCTGTAGACGGCGTAGTCCAGATCCATGGGTCTGAATTCTTTGCGGTCCATGCCGCGCTGCAAAATGCGGCGTATCAGCTGCTGGCCTGGCAATATGACTTCCTGCTGGTAAAAAGCGGCTAGCTCTGGGAAATTCGCGGCTTCGCTCATCATCAGCTTGGTAATGCCTGATGCCTTGGTATTGCCGACGCGCTCCCACCAGGCCTTCATGCAGTAGGCCACCATATCTGCTGTTGAGCCTTTAAAGGTCTCAAACTCGTTACTCCATTGCGCAAAGCGGCCAGACAGGTTCTCGCGGATCACCGCTTTGAAAAGCTCTTCTTTGCTTTGAAAGTACAAAAACAGCGTCCCTTTGGACACCCCGGCCCGGGCAGCGACTTCTTCAGCCCGGGTGGCGGCAAAGCCTTTTTCAACGAACAAATCCAGCGCCGCATCCAGCAATTCACCGGGACGCGCCTCTTTTCGACGCTCGCGTTTGACGCTGAGCGCCGCATTGATGGGGCAAAATAATTTGGGCAGGGGCATGATTACTGACTGACTGGTTATTAATGTAACGACTTATCCCTGCAGCGTCAACTTGTCAGCAGCGTCAATCCGGAATGCGTTTGCGGAATGTTTTTCTTTTTCTATCAACGCAGTTTGGCTACAGCCAGTCCCAGCACTTCGTGAATCAGACGTGTGGAGGCCGTTAGTCCTTCCGTCGATGGTAGCCACTGCAAAACGCCAGCCTGGGTAGGTAGAACGTAGCCCGTCGGCGCGGGTGTGATGACCAGGCCAGTGCGCTCAAATTCCGCCACTGCACGCGGCATATGCAGCGCATCAGTCACGATGGCTATGTGCTGAACGCCGTCACGCTTGAGCAGGGGTGCGACCAGCTGCGCATTTTCAGCCGTGTCGCGCGATTGGTTTTCAACCCAGCGCAAGGCGAAGCCGTAGTCCTCCAGTGCCACCCGTGCGGCCACTTCTGCCTCAGTATTTTTCACATTCGTGCCAGCGGCCCAGCCGCTACCGCCGCTAAACGCAACAGGCAGGCCGGACTGCCTCGACAGCCAAATGCCATAACGCAGACGCGCCGCAGTAAAAGGGCCAAGCTGGGCCGTGCCGTATTCAGGGGCCTCGGGGTGGAGGCCGCCGCCTAACACCACAATGGCCTGCACCTGCGCGGTTTTGAACTGCGATGCCGTGACGGGCGGGTACTGCGGTAGAGCGGTTCGCGCCAGCCACACCGCTGTGCCCTGACAGCTCAATAGCCACAGTGCGGCAAAAGCCACAGTAGACAACAGCCAGCCGCCGCGTTTGCGCTTTGTAGCCCGTATCAGCCCCAGCAAACCCAGCAAAGGCAGAAAAGCCAGCGGCATGAGCAAGCTGGAAAGTACCGGTTTGAGGCTACCCAAGTCCATTAGTTACTATCATTTTTATAGCTTCTCACGCATGTTCTAATTGGACTAGAGCATTAAAAGATACTTGAATCCAAGATAGAAAAAAAGACCGGAGACAGCTTAAAAATCAATAAAAAGCCTGTAAACCAGTTTGTGCCCGGCCCAGAATCAATGCATGCACATCGTGGGTGCCTTCGTAGGTGTTGACGGTCTCCAGATTGATCATGTGGCGAATCACGTGGTACTCGTCATGAATGCCGTTGCCGCCGTGCATGTCGCGCGCCATACGGGCAATGTCGAGCGCCTTGCCGCAGCTGTTGCGCTTGATGAGCGAAATCATCTCCGGCACGTCCTTGCCTTCGTCCATCAATCTACCCACCCGCAGGCAGCCTTGCAGAC
>JAYVPR010000012.1:0-10648 GCA_043757245.1 Polaromonas sp.
AAGACATAAAAATAATTTTTATTATTCTCTGCGAACCTCTGCGTTCTCTGCGCCTCTGCGTTGAAAGGTTTTCGATTTCAATTCAAATAATTAGCCATCACTTCACCCAAACGGATAACTTGCGTCGGCTGCCAAGTTGCGTTGAATTCGAGTGATACTTTAGGGTCATTTGGAAAAAGCATCACCACAGTAGAGCCTAACAAAAATCGGCCCATCTCGTCGCCCTGCTTGAATTCAACCTGTTGGTCATAGTGCCAGGTTTTGACATCCGGCAGGCGCGGCGGATTGACGACGCCGTGCCAGCTAGTTGCCATGCTGCCAACAATCGTTGCACCCACCAAAACCAAAACAAACGGGCCGCGTGCAGACTCAAACACACAGACCACACGTTCGTTGCGTGCAAACAGGCCCGGCACGCCCTGCGCTGTGGTGGGGTTAACGGAGAACAAGTCGCCCGGCACGTACACCATTTGTTTCAACCGGCCATCGCACGGCATGTGAATGCGGTGGTAGTCCTTGGGGCTCAAATACAGCGTGGCAAAACTGCCGTTTTCAAACTGCGCGGCGAGCGTCGCATCACCGCCCACCAGCGCAGTGGTCGAGTAGCGGTGGCCCTTGGCCTGAAAAATCTGGTCGCCTGAAATCGGGCCAAACTGGCTGATCGCGCCATCGACCGGGCAAATCAAATCGGCATTTGCCAGCGGCCTTGCACCAGGCTTTAAAGCGCGGGTAAAAAAGTCGTTAAAGCTGGCGTAACTGCCAATGTTTGAATCCAGCGCCTCGTCCATGTTGACGCTGTACTTGAGAACAAAGCGGCGAATGATTTCGGTGGTGACCCAGCCGCGTTCATGGCCCGCGACCCAGCCGGAAAATGCGTTTATTGCATGGTTGGGGGTTAGGTATTGAGGAAGTACAGCGAGGCGAGGGTGCATCAGGCTATTTTATGGGGATGAATCGGGCGGATGTGGCGCGCTCTTGCATTCCCAAAAAATGCGCGCCGTGCAGGTGCTGCAAATTTTCGGGTCGAGCTTGGAGAAGATCGTGGCAATCGCCACCCGCTTGTCGGGGAACTGGTGCTCTGGCCCCAGCAGCTTAGTAAAACCAGTGGTTTGCCACATCGCAATCACCTCGGGGCGTGGCCTGTGAAAGTACAAATCGCCGCCCATGGCGCGGCGGGCACTGAGCTCTTGCTCCCACAGTTCCGCACCCGCCAAGTCAATGAAATTCATGCTTTTACCCATCACCAGCAGATGCTTTTGCGGGCTTGCCTCATGCCGCAAGGCGTGCAACTTGTCGGCCACGTGCTGGGTGGCACCGAAGTACACCTCGCCTTCCATGCGCATGAGCTTGAGCTGCGGGCATTCTTTGAGGGCGGGCACGCGGTCATCCAGCACCACAAACTTGCGGTCCGGGCTTTCAGTGTCAAACCCCATGGTGCGCATGGCGGGCTTGGAGGTGCGGTACAAAAATGTCATCAACGACAGCAGCGTGCCCAGCAAGATGGCCATTTCCAGCCGAATCGTCAAGGTGGCGACGAGCGTTGCCAACGCTACCGCAAACTCGGTGCGGCTCAAACGGAACAGCTCTCGCCAGCGCGGCGCATCCAACAAAAACAGCGACACCAGCAGCAGCAAACCTGCCAGCGCCGCCATGGGGATTTTGGCCAGCAGCGAACTGCTGACAGCGACCAACGTCAACAACAGCAGCGCAGAAAAAACCGCCGCCAGCGGCGTGCGCGCACCGGCCTGCAAATTGGGCATGGAGCGGTTCATCGAGCCGCACGACACATAGCAAGAGAAAAAACCGCCCACAATATTCGACAAACCCTGGCCGCGAAACTCGCGGTTCGCATCAATCCGCTGGCCAGATTTTGCAGCCACGGCCTTGGCAATCGAGATGGCCTGACCCAGCGCCACAATCGTCAACGCAAAAGCCAGCCCCAGCAGCTCTGATACCGATGCCCAGCTAACCTGCGGCAATACAAACTGCGGCCAGGGCGTGGCGATTTGGCCAATTGTGCGTACAGCCATGCCGGTAGCAGACGCTAAAGCAGTTGCTACCGCCAAACCGATCAGCATAAAAGGCCAGCCTGGCCGAAAGTAACGCACGCCTAAAGACACCAGCACCGTCGCCCCACCCACCAATAGCGCGGACTTGTCAACTTGCCCGAGCTGGGTTGCCACATGCGTCAAGACGGCAGATGCGCCACGCTCGCTGGCGGGTGCCAGGCCCAGAAAATCTGGCAGCGCATAAATGGCTATCAACACCGCCGCGCCGGACGTGAAACCGAACAGCGCAGCGGGTGAAATAAAGTTGGCCAGGCCTCCAAGGCGCAGCACACCAATCAAGAACTGCATCACACCTACCATCAGCGTGACAGCCAATGCGAGCTGAATATAAGCCGGGGAAAAAGCCAAGGCCAGCGGAGACAGCATGGCAAACAAGGCCAGCGAATTAGCGTTGGTTGGCCCCGACATGACATGCCAGCTGGAGCCGAACAGCGCAGCAATGATGCAGGGGATAACCGCGGTGTACAGCCCGTACTGCGGCGGCAGGCCAGCCAGCGTGGCAAACGCAATGCCCTGCGGCAAAACCAGCACAGCACCTAACAAACCCGCAAGCGCATCAGCCCGCAAGGTAATGGGCGTGACGGTAGGTGTCCAGTCACCAAACAGGCGTTGCCATATGCTGATGTTGCGGGTTTGTGATGTGCCTTGCATGTACTTTAGCTTAACCTGTAGATTCCGGTTTTTCTCCTCCTCCTTGATGACAAAAATTGGGTGAGTTCAGATCACAGATGCAACCTAGTGCAGCCACACACCATCTGTCATTTGTAGTAACCAATAAGCATGCTTGATGAGATCAATAGCTATTTATAGTCTGTAGACTTATAAGGTGCGAGACTGCAAAGTCAGAGAGTGAAAAATTTATTAAATGCAAAAAAACTTGGTGGGAACATTCGGAGCTTCAGAGAGGCCATCGGCATCTCTCAGGAGGAGCTTGCAGAACGCTGTGGCCTCCATCGTACTTACGTTGGCTCAGTAGAGAGGGGGGAACGCAATGTCAGCCTAGAAAATATATTACGACTTGCACGTGCTTTAAACGAGCTGCCTGCCGCACTACTGGAGGGGTTGAAATGACCAGTCCATATGAAGGGGTTCCTATCCACAGATGGGGCAACAAAACTGATGAACTTATTCAGTCTTATCCTTTAACGATGAGTGAGCTGGTTGATGTAGTCCGCGAAAGTTGGAAGGGAGTCTTCGCTTCAAAAATCGGAAGCAAAGGTTTCCAGATTGGCAAGGACATCTATCCAAAGCCACAAATTATTGCTTTTTTCCTTCATGAGCTGATACCTTTAGAGTTGACTGCGCGCTATCCAGGCGTGTGGCGCGGGGAAGAAGCCGCTGCTGACAAAGATGTGGTGTATGTGCCAGACATATCTTTTTCAATGGAAATCAAAACGTCTTCTCATCCAACGCAAATATTTGGTAATCGGAGTTTCGCGCAGCAAAGCACAGCCGGAAAGAAAAGTAAATCCGGCTTTTATCTTGCTGTGAATTTCGAAAAATTAATGAAAAATTCCGAGGCAGCAAGGCTCAGGAGGATCAGATTTGGATGGCTAGACCATGCAGATTGGCAAGGGCAAGCAGCTTCAACGGGGCAGCAGGCGCGGTTATCAAGCGAAGTCGAAAGAGGAAAGCTCAGGCTCTTGTTCGAAGACTGCTAATGTGCGTTGATTGGAAATGTTCCGCTGCCATTCATGGAAATTACCAAGGCGCGTTGCGATGATGTCTATATATTTAGACTCGAGCTCAAATCCCAAGACAAAGCGTCCTGTGCTAAGCGCAACTTCTGCTGTGGTACCAGACCCCATGAATGGATCAAGCAAAACATCATTTGGGTTGCTACAAGCACGTACGATTCTGTCGATTACAGCTATAGGAAATTGGGCTGGATGAGCTGTGCGTTCGGGTGAAGCACGCTGTGTGCCAGACGTCACTTTAGGGAACTCCCATACATCCGTTGGGTTTTTCCCGAGCGGATTGCACTTTAGCTTACCGTTCTTCTTTTGATTTGGATACTTTACGTTTGGGTCACGTACAGCATCCAGGTTAAATGTGTATTGGTTTTGATTCTTTACGTACCAGAGAAACTTTTCGTTTCGAGGAGAAAAATAGTGCCGGGCGGCAACGCCTGCAGCATAGTTCCAAACAATTTCTTGCATTAGAAAAAAGGGAACTTTATCCCAAAGCAAGTAGGAAATCGGCAAGCATTTTGCTTTTTCAGGTGAGGTCAAATAACCGAGGTTTAGCCAAAAAGATGACTCCGATTTTGACACTCTGTCAATGCCCTTGATCCACTCTTCACACCATGAGACATAACGATCCACGCCGATCCTCGTTTCATACTCCTTTCCAATGTTGTATGGAGGTGATGTAACGGTAAGGTCAATCAAATTTTTTGGCAAGCGCTCTAAAGCCTCCACGCAGTCCAACTGATAAATCATGACGCCCGGACGGTGTATAGCTGGTGTTCCAAGCGCGTTAAAAATGGATTGTTCAGTAAAAAAATGCTTTTCTTGAATTTTATTCATGCTACTTATAGTAGGCGAAAACGAGTTATAAGTCTAGAGCTTGTCGTTTTAATTGTCGAAATTTACTTCCAATACCAATTTTGGTTTCCATCTCACAAGCGTAGGGGAGCTTTCAGACAAAGCCCAGCAAACGCAAACTAAGACCACTGACCGCAGCCACAGCTATCACCTGAATCACGCTCCACTTCAAACGCCACAAAGCAAACCCAGCCACCATCACCAAGCTGATGGCCACCCAGTCAATCGGCCCGCTAGCACCGGAAGGACGTGAGACAGCAGCTATAAAAAACAGAGCAAGATTGGCAATTACCCCCACCACAGCAGCGGTTACGGCAGCCAGCGGAGCAGTGAGCTTGAGGTTGCCACGTGTTGACTCGACCCAAGGTCCGCCTGCCAGAATAAAAATAAAAGAAGGCAAGAAGGTGAACCAAGTCGCCACACAAGCACCCAGCGCCGCCCCTAAAAACAGTGCCTCTGGCCCCATCACGGCCTTGCCCCAACTTGCCACAAACCCGACAAAGGCCACGATGATGATCAGCGGGCCGGGTGTGGTTTCACCCAAGGCCAAGCCGTCCATCATTTGCGCTGTGGTCAGCCACTGGTAATGCTCGACAGCCGCTTGATTCACATAGGGCAGCACGGCATAGGCACCACCGAAAGTCAGCAGCGCCGCTTTGGTAAAAAACCAGCCAATTTGCGTCAATGTGCCTTGCCAGCCAAAGCTGAACAGCAGCAGCGCCATTGGCAGCAGCCACAGCACAGCTCCGACCAGCAACACCATCGCCAGCCGCGACAATTTGAACCGCGCGTGCGGCGGCGTTGGTGTGTCGTCGTCAATCAACGCAGCCAGATGCGTGCCGCCAGCCTTGCCTGCATGACCGCTAGATTTGCCCAAAGCGCCAGGCGCAACGCGCGACAACACCACGCCAAGCAGCAGCGCCGTCAGCACCACCCACGGAAACGAGATATTCAAAGCCCAAACAGCTATAAAACTCATAGCTGCTAACGCCCAAGGAACGGGGGCTAACCTCGGATTACCCAACGACTTGCTGGCAATACGGTGCAGCGCATGGAGCACAATCGCAGCGACGGCGGGTTTGATGCCGTAAAAGATACCCGCCACGATGGGTTGCTCACCAAAAGCCATGTACACCCAGCTCAGCACGATCAGCAGCACCAGCGATGGCAACACAAACAGCGTACCCGCCACCACGCCGCCCCAGGTGCGGTGCATCAGCCAGCCGAGATAAGTGGCCAATTGCTGAGCCTCCGGGCCAGGCAGCAGCATACAAAAGTTCAGTGCATGCAAAAAGCGTTTTTCAGAAATCCAGCGGCGCTTTTCCACCAGCTCGCGGTGCATGATGGCGATTTGCCCGGCTGGACCGCCAAAGCTGATAAAGCCGAGTTGCAGCCAGAAGCGAAAGGCCTCACGAAAAGACACTGTCGGAGCAATTGCTATTGTTGCTTCTGTTCGAATTTTTTCTTCAGCCACGCCAGCAATTCCTTTTGATCAAGTGCAGTTGCACGGCGAACCTGTACAAGAAGTTTGTTCATATCCGGATGCGTAAGCGTGATATTCGACGCACCTTCTACACACAACGAACAAATAGCACGGATGTCCTCAGACTGATCCCTTGTGATCGATGCCTCGTCGATGGACTCAACATGAAGTTTGATCTTGCGTCGTCCATTGTAAGGGTCACGCTCCCCGGCTTGCGCACCGCACATTCGACACACTAAATCTTCGACAGCTACATGTGGGGCAGCAAACATTCTTACCTCGATAATTTATTACTTGAAAGCGTACCAGCCGTTGCCAGACAATAGTTTCGCATCCAGCCATGCCAAATTTTTTCCGATGACCAATTCGCTCATCTCTGCATGATGCGTGTTCTTCATCGCAATCAATCGCGTGTCAAAGCCTCGCGCCTGAGCCAAGGCATGTACTTCGTCTGCATCGTCGTAAGTCATCACGAACTCACCGTTCACATTGGCGCAGAGGTCAAACAGTGCGCCGTGGTCAATCTCGGAAAATTTGTACAGCCTCTTTCCTGCCTTCTTGCCGCCAGCCGTGTACGGGGGGTCTATAAAAAATGCCGCATGCGAATCCTTCACATAGTCATCGGACAAAGCCAATGAATCACCACAAAGAATGGTTAAACGATCACGAATGACGTGTAGGGCATTGAATCTTTTTGCAAGTGTTTCTGGATACCAGCGCGACGAAATGCCTTTTCCAGCTTCGCCTGCCTTGATAAGCCCAGAACCCGCCGCCAAAATTCCGCCGTGAAAAGTGCGGTTTTTCAGAATGGTTTTAAAAGCCAGGTCTAAGTGCCCAGAGGACTCGCACAGCAATTGAGCCTTCACGTTTTCAACCGTTAAGTCAAAGGCTAGTATTTTTTGAGCTAACTGTGGTGCATCACCCGCGACAACCGTTTGCCACACCGCCGCAACATCTGGATCAAGTTCAATCAGAACTGCGTGATCGACCCAGTTCTCACAAACCGCAGTCAGCGCAATAGTGGCACCGCCCGCGAACGGTTCAACCAATACGCGGGGCCGCTTAACAAGTTGCTTCATCCAACGGCGAAATGTTGGAACAAACCAAGTCTTCCCGCCGGGGTATCTAAAAGGGCTGCGCTGAGGAACTGACGCAACGTTAATCGGCCCGCTAATGCTGATTAGATTCGACTCTGCCGTGGCGAAAAACTCTTGCTGCATATGACTAGCGTTCAAAAAGGTTTTTCTATTGTTTGGTTCGTTGGTGCCAACTCAAGTTGTTCGTCTAATTTGTTCTGCAAATGCGTCATAAAGGTCTGCATGGGTCCAGCTTTGGTTGTTGTGATTTGACGAAGGGCATCATCAAATCGGGTGAACACCTCATCAACTTTGGTTAGCTCGTAGCGCTTGGTAGTAGCATCAAAAATTAGATCGTAAACAAACCATCCAATGTCCGCATCTTTCTTGGGTACCTGCTCCAACTTAGGCAAGGTATCGAAGAAAGCTTTGTTTAGCGCAACCGCCGTGCGCTTTCTCCATTCATTAAATATGCCGCCCTTGAATATTAACTGCGGAGCCAGTCGTTTGCGCGATGATGATAGGTAGTCGGGTCGTGGGTGGTTGGGCTGCTTGGACCAATCCATCAGAGTGCGACCTTTGGGGTTCGCCATGAAATACTCAAACGGATCGCGCACATTACCGGATATGTAAACCGCCTGAATTTCGAGCGCACCAAAATCGATGACTCGATCTTTATCGTCATACGCGACCAATACAACGTCAATGTTTCCCGCAGATTTTCCATGCCCGTCAGCTAAACGCACCTCAGTCAGCGAACTCCAGCGCGTACCATCTTCAAAGAAAAAACTAGCGGCATCCGACGTGATTTTCCAGTCTTCACGAAATCGTACTGGACATGTAATCGTAGGTGTGCCATTGTGAAAAATACTACAAACGCCTAACGGATTTTTGGCCTTGTCTTTGGTGCAATTGGGAACCTTGTTATTGAAGGGGCAAAGTCGATTTTGGCGAGCTAATACTGCCTTTTTGCTGTTGTCCTCAAGGGTGTAACCGAAAACTTCCGCGAGTGGTTGTTGTGAATTTTGCATCGCTTTCCCTCTTGTTTATTTCATGTCCGCTGAAACTTGAACACCGCCCGACTTGCCAGCGCATTCGGCCAAAAGCGTACTTCACGACCGTCTTGCAGGCCGAATTGGTCAATGATTGCAAGCTGGTTTTTCACCGCCAACGCTTCAAAATCCTGCATCGTACCGACGCGGATATTTGGGGTGTCGTACCACTGGTAGGGCAGAACCTTGGTCACGGGCATACGGCCACGCAGCACGGCCAGGCGATTCGGCCAGTGGCCAAAGTTGGGGAAGGCGACGATGCCAACGCGACCTACGCGTGCCGTCTCGCGCAGCATGACTTCGGCGTTGCGCAGGTGCTGCAGCGTATCTATTTGCAGGACCACGTCAAACGAGGCATCGCCAAATACGGCCAGGCCTTCGTCGAGGTTGAGCTGAATGACATTAACGCCCCGCGCCACACAGGCCTGCACGTTGGCGTCGTTGATTTCAACGCCGTAGCCCGAACAGCCGCGCTCCTTGATCAAATAGGCCAGTAACTCGCCGGTGCCGCAACCCAGGTCCAGCACGCGTGAGCCGTGTGGCACCAAGCGGGCAATCGACAGCACGTCGGGTGAAGGTGAAGGTGAAGGCGTTAGTTTCATAGCGCCACCTTGCTCTGAAAATAAGAGCGCACTACGCCCATATAACGAGGGTCATCCAATAAAAAGGCGTCGTGGCCGTGGGGTGCGTCAATTTCGGCATAGCTGACGTCGCATTGGTTGTCGAGCAAGGCCTTGACGATTTCGCGGCTGCGTGCGGGTGCAAAGCGCCAGTCGGTGGTGAAGCTGACGAGCAGGAACTTGGCAGTAGCTTTGGCGAGCGCTGCGCTCAGGTCACCGCCAAAGTTGTAGGCCGGATCAAAATAATCGAGCGCGCGGGTAATCAGCAGATACGTGTTTGCATCAAAGTACTCGCTGAATTTGTCGCCTTGGTAACGCAAATAACTTTCAATTTGAAATTCCACATCCTGAGTGGAAAACTTATAGCCACTCGCATGTGTGCTTGATATTTCTCTGAGCTGTCGGCCAAACTTTTCATTCATCACGTCATTGCTGAGATATGTGATGTGACCAATCATGCGGGCAATGCGCAAACCGCGCTTGGGCAACACGCCGTGTGCAGCGTAATGGCCTTCACAAAAGTTGGGGTCGGTCACGATAGCGCGGCGTGCGACTTCGTTAAATGCAATGTTTTCGGCAGTCAGGTTGGGCGCGCTGGCAACGACGATGGCGTGGCGCACGCGCTCTGGGTATTGCAGCGTCCAGCTGAGGGCCTGCATGCCGCCCAAGCTGCCGCCCATGACGGCGGCGAGGGTTTGAATGCCGAGCGCGTCCATCAGGCGCGCTTGCGCATCTACCCAGTCTTGTACCGTCACCACTGGAAAATCAGCCCCGTAAATCTTGCCGGTGTCCGGGTTGATTTGCATTGGACCGGTGGAGCCAAAGCATGAACCGAGGTTGTTCACGCCGATGACAAAAAACTGGTTCGTATCTACTGGCTTGCCAGGGCCAATCATGGTGTCCCACCAGCCTTCAGATTTGTCCTGCTCTGCGTACACGCCCGCGACATGGTGCGAGGCATTGAGCGCGTGGCAGATCAGCACGGCGTTTGATTTGTCGTCGTTCAGCGTGCCGTAGGTTTCATAGCTCAGGTCATAGGCACGCAGCGATGCGCCGCTTTGCAGCGGCAAAGCCTCTTCAAAATGCATGGATTGGGGCGTGGCAATCAACATTTTTGTGCACGTTAAAAATAAAAATACCCGACATCACTAAAAGCGAAGCCGGGTTGGCGGGCGTCTTTAGCTGAACTTGTTAAGCGCCCGCAAGCTGTAGCAAATCAGCGCAATTGCAGTATATCAACCCAATAGGGCGAACAGACCCAGCCCCAAAAAGATGATGGCGCTGACAAGATGCACCAACCGCAGCGGCACCAGCCGCGTCATGCGCTCGCCCAGCAACACCACCGGCACATTGGCCAGCATCATGCCCAGCGTGGTGCCTGCCACCACCGCCGCATAGGCATCAAAGCGTGCGGCCAGCATGACGGTTGCGACCTGCGTTTTGTCTCCCATCTCCGCTAGAAAGAACAGCACAACCGTCGTGCCAAAAACACCAAAGCGCACCGGCGGCTTGTCTGCGCCATCGTCCAGCTTGTCAGGGATCAGCATCCACACTGCCATGGCGATGAAGGATGCGCCCAAAATCCAGCGCAGGGTTTGCGGGCTGATCAGTGTGGTGATCCACGCGCCCAGCGCACCAGCCATGGCGTGGTTCAACAAAGTGGCGACAAATATGCCCCACACAATCGGCCAGGGTTTTTTAAATCGCGCTGCCAGCAGCAAGGCCAGCAACTGCGTTTTGTCGCCAATTTCGGCCAGCGCGACGATGCCGGTTGAGATCAGGAAGGCTTCCAATTTACCCCT
>JAYVPR010000013.1:0-10610 GCA_043757245.1 Polaromonas sp.
GCCCGGTTTTCGGCAAAGTCGGTTTCCATGATGCCCAGATTTTCCTGGTCAAGCGCCAACAAAAAACCGTTTTCAAGCCAAAATTCGCGTATGGGTCCCCAGAGCTTGTCGGCAGTGCGGTTAACTACTAACCAGCGTTGACTGCCTGCCCGCTCAATACGAACATCGCCCACCGCAAGAGCTGCCACTGGCAAGGCTTGCGTGCCTTGCCCTACCTGAAAAGCATTCGCGCTGACGGCTGCACCAGGCACTACGTAGCGAGTTTCACGGGTGAGTTGCGTCAAGTCTGGCGGTACGTCCAGGGAGGGGCCAGCTTTGCCGCTGGATTTGTAGTCAATCTTGTCGCCTTTTAAAACGTCATTCATGGTTGAGCAGCCGCTTAACAGAGCCACGCCTGTAACAATTGCAGCCAGCACGGTTACCTTGAATACGCCAAAAGCCAAAGGGTGTTTTTGCAATGTCATCACTTAAGGGTCCTTAAAAATCAGATCAGTCCGGTGGCGCGCAGCGCGCCCTCAACCGTAGCCACGTTCGATGCTTCAAGCGGCGTCATGGGCAGGCGGAGCGTGGGCCCGCACAGGCCCATACGTGCCATCGCCCATTTGACGGGAATCGGGTTGGCCTCCACAAACAGGTGCTTGTGCAGAGGCAGTAATTTCATCTGGAGTTCCATCGCCCGTTTGGCATCACCAGCTAAAGCTGCTGCGCACAGCTGGTGCATCATTTTTGGTGCGATATTGGCCGTCACGCTGATATTGCCTTGGCCGCCACACAGCATCAAGGCCACAGCGGTCGGGTCATCGCCCGAATACACGGCAAAACCTTTAGGTACTTCCTTGATCAGCCACTGTGCTCGTTCGATGTTGCCCGTGGCTTCTTTTATGCCGACAATCCCTGGCACTTGCGCTAAGCGCAACAGGGTAGCATGCGCCATATCGGCCACGGTGCGGCCAGGCACGTTGTACAGCACGCACGGCAAATCGCCTGTGGCCTCGGCAATCGCTTTGAAGTGCTGGTACTGGCCTTCTTGAGTGGGTTTGTTGTAGTAGGGCACGACCTGCAATTGGCAATCAGCACCGACTTGACGCGCAAATTTGGCCAGCTCAATCGCCTCAGCCGTTGAATTGGCACCGCAACCTGCCATGATGGGCACTCGTTTGTTGGCTTGCTCAACGGATACGCGAATGATTTCGCAATGCTCTTCGACATTGACGGTAGGCGACTCGCCCGTGGTGCCCACCACACCGATGCAGTCCGTGCCTTCGGCCACATGCCAGTCCACCAGCTTGCGCAGGGTGGGGTAGTCCACACTACCGTCGGGGTGTAGAGGCGTTGCCAGTGCAACGATGCTGCCTGTGATGGGGTTCATGTGTAAATGTCGAGGCCGGTTCGGGTTTAAATTCGGGTCTGAAGGCAAAAGTACATTCTACCCAGTCATGAGGGCGCTATGACTGCAACGGGTAGCGCGCTGGCAGTTGACTGAGGCGAGCTTCACGCACAGCGGCGATGCGTTGAACAAAGCGAGGTGTTTGCCCGCCTGTACCCTCCATAAAACCATCTTCAAACGCCACTACTCGCAGGTCTTTGCAGGTTTCAAGCAATTCGCCTGGGCGCAGTAAAAAATCCGGGCGCGAGGGTTTGCCGACAGCCTCGTTGCCTTGAGAAAAGGTTTCATACATCAGCACACCGCCTGGCGCCAGGCTGGCCAGCAGGGTTGGCATGAGAGGCCGCCACAGATAGTTAGTGACAACGACCGCATCAAACTGCTTGCCAGCAAAAGGCCACGGGCCGTTTTCAATATCAGCCACGACTTTTTCGCAGGCGTGGATCGGAATTGCTATTGACTCAATAGCTGCCTGGACCCGATCTACAACGGTTAGCGAGCAATTTGCTTGGTAAAAATAGTAGGCGTGGCGGCCATAACCGCATGCAACGTCCAGTACGCGACCTTGCGGTCGGGCAAGGTGTGACCAGCGTTTGACCCACGCTGAGGGTGGCTCTATGCCATGCAAACCGGTATCTTTCAAAACGGTTTGACCTCGTCTTTCAGCGCAGCCAGCGCCATGACCTCAACCCGCGCCGGAGCGAACAACTTTAGCCAGCGGCCCAACTTACCTTTGGCCGTCATCACCACTTCGCGCTGGCGGCCGTTCATGCCTTGCAAAATAAGTCGGGCGCATTCTTCAACCGACATGGCGTTGTCTTCTTTCAGCCCGCTTGACCCTGCCGCTAAGCCCGCAGCATTCAGCCCGTGGTGGCGGATTTGCGTGGCCACCACGCCGGGGTAGGCGGTGGTCACACTGACGCCAGCGCCTTTCAGCTCGGTCCGCAGCGCTTCAAAAAAGCCCGTCATGGCAAATTTGGTAGCGCTGTAAGCAGTGCGCCCCGGCACGCCAAACAGCCCCGCCAGGCTGGACACCGCCACAATGCTGCCGCGACTTTGTCTGAGGTGGGGCAACGCAGCGTGGGTACACCACACGCTGCCCCAAAGATTGACGCGCATCAGCTGCTCGTACCAAGCCAGGTCATCGGCTTTGACTTCCTCAAAAAGCGCCTGGGCTGACATGCCTGCGTTGTTAATGAGTGCGTCAATCTGGCCAAAACGTGCGATGGTAGCGGCCATCAGGGCGCGGCACGCGGGCTCCAGTGACACATCGGTTGGCAGTACCAACGTTTGCGCGCCGAACGAGGCACACTGGCTGGCTATTTGCGTCAGGCGTGCTTCGTCTCTGGCAGCCAGCACCAGCGCGACTTGAGCGCCGTGGCTGCTAGCCAGTTGCCGCGCCATCTCTGCGCCGATACCATCGGATGCACCGGTGATTACTATTATTTTCATAGCTACTAAAGCCCGTATTTATTGGGGAAAAGGCTTCAAATATACTTGAATTCAAGATACCTAAAATGATCTAAAAACACTGTTTCAGACCTAAAAACAAGCCCAAACCTGGTTGGACAGAACCACCAGAAAATCTGCTTGTGTATACAGCGCAAAGACACCCAGTAGCGCTCCAATAGTGGCCAGCCAAGAGAGTGTCTGCATCAGGCGCTGGCGTGTCACGTCAAGCTCCAGCGGGTTGTTGGCCAGCGGCAGCGCGTTGAATCGGTGCTTCGCGCACCGGCAGATTGATCAGCCCGGCAAAAATGCCGAGTGCAATCGTGAGGTACCAGACGATGTCGTAGCTGCCCGTCCGGTCGTACAACAGGCCGCCAAGCCAAACACCCAAAAATGAGCCAATCTGGTGGCTGAAAAACACAAAACCGCCGAGCATCGACAAATGCGCCACGCCAAAAATCTGCGCCACTGCCGCGTTGGTGGGCGGTACGGTAGACAGCCACAGCAACCCCATCACACTGGAAAATATGTACACACTGGTTGGGCTCAGCGGCGCGGCAATAAACACCGCGATAACTACTGCGCGCGCAAAATAAATGAAAACAAGAATGTTCTTTTTAGCCATGCGCTGACCCAGCGCGCCCGCCGCGTATGTACCAAATACATTGAACAGGCCAATCAGCGCCAGCGCGTAGCCTGCCACCTGCGGCGACAAGCCCTTGTCTTTGAGGTAACTCGGCATGTGAACGCCAATAAACACGACCTGAAAACCGCATACAAAATATCCTGCCATCAACAACTGAAAGCTGGGGTATTTGAAAGCTTCGCGCAGGGCCTGGACGATGGTCTGGTCGCGCTTGGGAGCCTGGCCGCCGGCAAAGCTGCTTTCACGCAAACCCAGCGCCAGTGGCATGATGAGCAGTACTGCTCCTGCCAAAATCACCAACGCCTGCTGCCAGCCAAGGCTGCTGATCAAAAAGCTCTCGATCGGTACCATCAAAAACTGCCCAAAAGAGCCTGCCGCAGCCGCAACACCCATGGCCCACGAGCGTTTGTCAGCGGAAATGTTTCGACCGATGATGCCGTAAATCACCGCATAGGTGGTACCCGCCTGCGCCGCGCCAATCAACACGCCAGCTGTCAAAGTGAATAAAAAACCAGTCGGCGACAGCGCCATACCAAGCAGGCCCAAGGCGTAAAGTACCGCGCCAACCAGTAATACCTTAAACGCCCCCAGCTTGTCAGCCAGCATGCCGGCAAAAATACCGCAAACTCCCCAGGAGAGGTTTTGTATGGCAATGGCGAAAGCAAACGTTTCACGCGTCCAGCCTTGAGCTTGGGTGATGGGTTGCAGCCACAGGCCAAAGCCGTGGCGTATGCCCATCGAAAGTGTCACAATCGCGGCCCCGCAGATGAGTACCTGTTGCATGGTCAGAGGTTTTTGCGTTGGTTTAGTGATGTCAGTCATCCCCCAACTTTAACGGCTTAGCGCTGGCCGCGCTTTGCAGCCTGTCTGGCGCCAAGCGGTGGCGGTAGATGGAGCGTCAAGAGCGCTGTACCTACAGTTGGGGCGGGGCTTTTCAGATGTCACCCAGGCCGCCTGCTCGCGGCGTTAGGCCAGTTTTTACGCAGCAAACCTGCAAGCGCAGGTTTTAAAAAGTTTTCAATCTATTTCTCACAAACGTGATAAAAGCTACGGACACGAAAAATTCATTTTGTTACAATTGGAAATATCAGGTGCAAAATCAAAAAATCAAAAAAATAAGTTGTTAGGCGAATAAATATTGGGAATAAGAGTATTTTTGATACTCTTATTTTAAAATTAAAAAGAATGATAATGTAAAAGATGAAACACAAACCTATCAAATATTTTAGTTTTCTGGCCGCTCTAGCTGCTCTAGCCACATTGGTGCTGTCGCTTCTACCGTTTGCGGCAATTGCGCAGCGCGCTTCTGCTGACCAAAAAGTCAGCAGCGAGCTCACGGTGGCTACGGTTGTGAAGCAAGCCAACGGTTCAGAGCAGCTTGCACCGGCTCAGGCCGTCAAGCCGGGCGACATGTTGCAGTACACCGTGAACTACAAAAATCTTGGCAATCAGGCGGTGCGCCAGCTGGTGGCTACATTACCGATTCCTCCCGAAACCGAGTACCAAAGCTTAACGGCCCTGCCCAGCGGCGCGCTGGCCAGTGTTGACGGTAAGATTTTTGAGCGTGTACCGTTGCTGCGCAAAGTCAAGCAAGCCGACGGCAAGCTGGTAGACGTCCCAGTGCCGCTGGTTGAGTACCGTTTTTTGCGTTGGCCCGAGCGCGATTTAGCCGCTGGCGCCAGTTATAGCGTTAGCGCGCGTACCCGTGTGATTTCAGTTGGTGCCAGCGTGTCCGCCGCTACGCCGGCGAGCACCGCGCGCTGACCACTCTTTTTCCAATTTAAGTGTTCCCTTTGCGTTTCATTCAATCAGCAGGAGGCTATATGGCTAAGTTCAGCATGTCAGGGGTGCGCGCGTTAGCGCGCTTCGTTAAAGGCACTATCGGTGCATTGGCGATTTTTTCGATGTTGCTGGCCGCACCCCATGCGGCGTTAGCGGCAACACCTGCCGCCGGCACGCTGATTGGTAACCAGGCCTCGGCCACCTACACCGATGCATCAAGCGCCGCGCGTTCGGTGACCTCGAATGTGGTCACCGCCATGGTGGCGCAGGTAGCCAGCTTGACGCTGACCCAAAACACAGCCAAAACGGTTGTTGCGGGTGGTCAGGTGGTGTACCCGCTGACTTTGACCAACACCGGAAACGGTCCCGACACCTTTAGTTTGGGCTCCAGCAATTCTGGCGGCTTTATCTTCGGCTCTGTGGTGTTGTACGCTGATGCCAATGGTGACGGCGTGGCAGACAACACCACGCCCATCACATCAAGCGCAGTGCTGGCGCAAGGCGAGTCGTTTAGGTTTGTGGCGGTAGGAACCGTGCCGACCTCGGCGGCCTCAACCGCTGTCAACACCCTGCTCGTCACGGCGACCAGTGGTTTTGCGTCCACCTTGTCGGCAACCGTGACCGACACCACCACAGTGACTTCCAACGCCGTCATCAACGTGACCAAGTCGATAAGCGCCGCATCGGGTGCCCCAACGGGCCCTACTGGCATCACATACACCGTGTCTTTGTCATATTCAAACACCGGCAATTCAGCAGCGGGTACCGTCACACTGGTCGACCCGCTGCCCACAGGCATGACCTATGTTGCCGGTTCGGGCCGATGGAGCGCGTTTGGCGCCACCACAGTTCTAACGGATGCAACGCCAGATATCCAGACCTCGGGTCTCAATAGCATTGACTATTCGTACGCTGCACCCCAAGTCAAGGCAGTCATCAACTCAGTCGCTGCTGGTCAGTCTGGCGTGGTTAGCTTTCAGGTGACAATTAATCTTTACGACAAGGTAACTGCTACTGGCCAGCTGGCGGGTGTGCTCAACAACATCGCGAACTACGCCTACAACGACGGGGCGGTAAACATTGCTGCAGTCAACACCAACGTTTTTGCTTTTACCGTTACGCCAGTCAGTGCTGTAACTGCGACAGGCACCACCGTCACCAGTGTGACCCAGGGCGGCACCGCGATTTTTAACAACGTGATCAAGAACAACGGCAACAGCACAGACAGCTTTGACATCGTTGTAGGAAGTACTTTCCCAGCTGGCAGCAGCTATGCCTTGTTCCAGGCTGATGGTGTCACGCCGTTGCTCGACACCAATGGCAATGGCATTCCCGACACTGGCCCGCTGGCTAGCGGCGCAACGTACACCGTGGTGTTGAAGGTTACCTTGCCCACCTCGCTTTCCAGCGGCGGGCCTTTTTCTGTGACTAAAACTGCAACATCCAAGAACGATCCGACTCAATCCGCCTCAGCGACCGATACCTTGCAAGCGATTACCCCGAATTCGGTTGATTTAACTAACAACACCGCGACTCTGGTGGTTACAACGCCTGGTTTCGGCACCACAACGGTAGGCGAGACCACCGCGCAGGTCACCACCACCACCTTGCCTGGCATGACGGCTCGCTTTACGCTGTACGTGAATAACACCAGCGCAGTAGCTGATACGTACGATCTGGCAGCCAGCACGGTAGGCAGTACTTTTCCAGGCGCATTGCCAACTGGCTGGTCGGTTGTGTTTCGTAATGCTGCCGGTGCGGTCATCAGCAATTCCGGCGTGGTCAACGGTGGTGGCAACGCGCTGGTTTATGCCGATGTGACGGTGGCAGCCAATCAGGTCGCCATGCCAACCGGGCAAGATTTGTACTTTCGCGTGAAGTCGCCTACCACCAATGCCTACGATGTGATTCATGACTTGCTGATCATTGGTACCGTTCGCAACATCAAGCTGATACCCAACAACAACGGCCAGGTGTTCCCGGGCGGTTCGGTGGTGTATCTCCACACCTTGAGCAACAACGGCAACGTGACTGAAAATGCCGGGGGCGGCGGCAGTGCCTTTGCACTGGCGCAGACCGACTCACAGGCCACTTTTAGCTCCATCGTCTACCGTGATGCCAACAATAACGGTATTCTTGACTCTACCGATCCAGTTTTCACAACCACCACTCTGGGGCCTATGCTGCCTGGCGCCAGCGTCGGTTTGCTGGTCAAGGTTAGTGCCGCATCGGGTGCGGCTGTGGGTGTGATTGACATCACGCAACTCACCATCACCACCTCTGGCACCATCAATGGGGCGTCTGCTCCGGCGGCCGCCAGCGTGTCCGATACGACCAACGTGATTGCCGGTAATCTGTCGCTGCTCAAAGAACAGGCGCTGGATGTCAACTGCAACAACGGCGGCGGTACTCTGGTGTTTTCTGCAGCTAATATAACTTCGGGTGCGCTGCCCAATGTGTGTATTCGCTACCGCTTGACGGTAACCAATATGGGTACGGCTGATGCGCTGAATGTCGTTATCAGCGATGCGACACCGGTCAATACCACCTATCAAACGGCTGTGCCCGCTTTCATTACCCCTGTTGGCACCATGAGCACTGCGACCAGTGCGTTAACGAATGGTTCGGTCGGAACTATCAGCACCAGCAGCCCGGGTTTCAAATTGATCCCAAGTGCGGCTGCGGTTTTAAATTTCGGCGTGCGTATTAATCCGTAAAAAAAAGAAGTGGGAAGAGACAAAACGGACTTCGTTTTTCTTCCCATTTCCCTTTGGCTGAATAGCCTACTGCGCAGCACGCTGCGTGCTTCTTCAAAATGCCACCATGACGTGTGGGGTAAGCCAGGTCGTAACAACAGCAACCCAACCGACTACACATGCAAACACTGTTTGTTTCGCCGTTGCCGCAGCTGATGCGGGCTGCGTACCGGTTGGCGGCATGGGGTGCTTGGCGGCAAGCCGCAGCGATTGCCCTGATGTTGATGTTGGGCTTGTTCTCGTCTGAAACCGTTGTTGCTGCACCTTTGGCCGGCAGCGTTATCGCCAACACGGCGCAGGCAACTTACTTTGATACCGACAGCGGGTTCAACTCCAAAATAAGCTCCAACACGGTGCAGGTCGTCGTGCAAGCGCTGGAGGCCCTGAGCCTTACCGCAGATAACGCGGTGATACGCCCTGTAGGCGGGTTTGCCGTGCTGCCGCATCGCTTGACAAATACCGGCAATACCCCCAGCAACTACCTGCTGGCCTATGGCAATCGCGCAGGTGACGATTTCGACCTGCTTAACCTGGAGTTGGTGTGGGACCAAAATGGCAACGGAATTGCTGATTCTGGTGAAGCAAAGCTGTTAAACGGTGCAACCTTTGGACCGCTTGCGCCAGGCCAGTTTGCCGACTTTGTACTGGTGGGCGTGATACCCACAAGCATTGCGGTAGACCGCTTGGCCCGGGTTGGGCTGAGTGCCACCGCCGTGGCGCAAGGAGTCAGCGCCACCAGCACCGATAGTGTCACTGTGCGCAACGCGGCCTTGCTGCAACTGGTCAAAAGTGCGTCTAACTTGAATCCCTCACCCGGCGACATCGTCAAATTTACCCTCACAGCAAGCAACACGGGTAACCAAAGCGCGACTGGCGTTCCGGTGTTGGTGGACGGCGTTTTGCAAACCCTGGTGTTGCTGCGCGATGTGATTCCACCCAACACGACTTTCAGCGCGCTGGGCGCAGTCGGCATTGCGCTGGCTCTTTATCACCAGCAAGGGCAGCCCGAATACAGCTACAGCGCCTCGCCCCCGGCCGACCTGCGCTTGGTGGATGTTGTGGCATTTGGTTTTTCAGGGTCTATCTTACCCGGTCAAAGCTTGGCCCGCAGTCTGGATATCAAGATCAACACCAATGCCAGCGCCGCAGTGACCAATGTAGCCAGCCTGGTATTTTTGGACAGCGCGCAGACGCTGCCATTGATTACCGATTCAAACCCCGTGCGCTTGGTATTACCTGTGATACCGCCGACTCTCAAACTGTATAGCGACGCGCAATACACACGGCCCGCCACCGTCATTTCGGCTGGTCAGCCGTTTTATGTGGCGGTTGTTGCCGCACAGTGCAACATCGACCCATTGTTGGTAGAGAGCAAAACCGTTTTGATTTCGTCGCAACTGACCGGCGATACCGAAGTGTTTAAGGTCATAGAAACCGGGCCCAACACTGGGGAATTTCGTATCGAGACGCAGGTGGTCACCAGCGATGCGCTTGTCATACCGCTGGCGCAAGGCAATGGTGTGTTGAGCGTCAAGCCCAACGACAAAGTGACTGTCTCCATGTCCGGCTGCGGCTCCGTATTGATGTCGGCCAATGTGCTGGTGGATCCCTTCGGCGTGGTGTTTGACAGTAAAACCAATGTGCTGATTGCGGGTGCGGTGGTGACGCTGATAGACGTGACGGGTGCCGGCAATGGTGGTAATCTAGGCGGGCCGGCCCGCGTTTTTCTGGCCGATGGTCTCACGCCAGCGCCTAGCACGCTGACAACCGGGGCCGACGGTCATTACCAGTTCCCTCTGGTAGCGCCCAGCATCTACCGCCTGCGTGTAACGCCTCCCGCCAGCCACAGCTTTCCATCGGTCTTGCCATTGAATCTGTTGCCGGCTAATCGCGTCGCGGATTTTGGCTCTTACGGACGCGATTTTGAAATCACCGCGCTGACGCCGCCCGTACAGCTGGATATCCCTGTGGATGGCAGTCCGGGCACCGGTTTGTTCATTGAGAAATCGGCCGCACGCAAGACGGTGGAGCTCGGTGATTTTCTGGACTACAGCATCAAAATAAAAAACGTTTCCGGCCAACTGCTGGGGCGTATCCGCGTGACCGACAAGCTGCCTGCAGGCTTTGCCTATTTGCCTGGCAGCGCTCGTCTAAATGCTGGCACGGCCCGCCTGAACAACTCCGCACTGCCTGAGCCGGAAGGCGGTGTTGGGCCGGTTTTGGTATTCAATGCGGGCTCGATCCAAGACCAGGCGGAGATGGTGCTGACTTACCGGGTGCGGGTCGGTCCCGGAGCCCGACAGGGCGACGGCATCAATCGCGCACAAGCGACCAGCGCTGGTCCGCTGGTTAAGATCAGTAACGAAAGCAGTGCTGCAGTCAAGATATTGCCCGGTGTGTTTTCAGACCGCGGCTTTTTGATTGGCAGCGTTTACGCCGACTGCAACAATAATCGCCAGCGCGACGACGGCGAACCTGGTGTCCCCGGTGTTCGTCTGTTTCTGGAAGACGGAACCAATGTCACGACCGATGCCAAGGGCAAGTACAGCCTGTACGGGCTGCGGCCACAAACCCATGTGCTCAAGCTTGACAG
>JAYVPR010000014.1:0-2860 GCA_043757245.1 Polaromonas sp.
GAGGAGCGGCGACAGATCCGGCAAATCCAATCCAAACCACTGGCAGCCCCAACTCACATAGCTGCTACACCGTCAAGGTGTGTTGGCTGTACGCTTACGAAGCTGGCGCTGATGGGGATGGTGACCAAATCGACTTGCGTGCCCAAGCCGACCGCCGCGGCACTCAGGACGATCATCACACTGCCAGGACACGATAGTCGATGCCGTCAGCGTTACGCCACTGACACCCGTTGAGCTGGGGGCTGTGTTTGGCCACAGGTTAAACGCAACAAGGGTGACGGATCTGGTTTGCTCATCAATAGTAATGATGGGCGTGTTCAAGCAGCCAAACTTGCAACCCATGCCACAAATGTGGCGCAAATGACAAATATCGCCAAGGCCGCAGTGCGTGAAGCTGCATCGTCCCGCGACGCTGGCATGGCCACTGCTAGCTGCTTGTCGCCATGCCGCATGGACCCGATCAAATTTTGTTTGCGCCAAATGTAAAACACAACCGCGGCGATGTGCAAAACCACCAGCGCCAAAATAATCCATTTGCCGATATTTTTGTGGTAATTGGTTGCCAAGTTAATGGTGGCGCTAGATACGAAACGCGTCAACGGTCCGGCAAACGCAATTTCGTCATCACTGACAAGGCCGCTGCCTACCTGCGCCAGTAAAACGACCAACAGTGCAAACACCGAACCCGCACCAGCGGGCGTGTGGCCGACGGAATGCTCAGGCTTGCCTTTGCCTTTCATGTAGTTGATGATGCTGCGGGGCGAATAAATAAAGGCGGAAAATCGTGACCACCGGCCACCGACCAAGCCCCACGCCAGCCTGAAGAGCAGCAGCGCCAGCACCGCGAGGCCAATGCGAAAGTGCCAGATCATGGCGTTGCCACCGACGCTGCCGGTGACGATCAACCCCACAATGCAAAGCGCCAGGGCCCAGTGAAAGACGCGCGTCGGCAAGTCCCAAACGCGGACCCTATGCAAATGGCCGGGTGCAGAGGTGTTCATGTACGCTCCTGAAATTCAATGGTTTCATGACAAAAAGCTACGTTGGTGGCATGCGGTTTGTTTGGATGCAGCCAGTCAGGGCTTTCCCGTGTATCGAAGGATGCTGCGGAACTTATTCAACTTGGCTAAACTCCAGTGGTCTGGTGCAGGCAAACCCCTGACCCGCCACTTTACTTGTATAAACTCACGAGGAATCCGTATGAAAGCTCTTGCCTGTATCGCTGCCACCGCTGCTCTGGTTGCCATGGCTACCCCAGCATCGGCGCAGTTTGCCAAACCTGAAGACGCTATTAAATACCGTCAGAGCGTCATGTCTGTGATGGGTACACACTTCGGCCGTATTGGCGCAATGGTCAATGGCCGCATCCCATTTGACGCCAAAGTCGCTGCAGACAATGCGGATATTGTTGCCGAGATGGCAAAACTGCCATGGGCAGCTTTTGGTCCAGGCACTGACAAAGGCAGCATTCCTACCCGTGCCAAGCCAGAGCTTTTTGCACAGCCCGCCAAGTTCAAGGAATACAACGACAAGCTCATCGTTGAAAGCGCCAAGCTGTCTGTCGCCGCCAAAACAGGCAATGCCGACACGCTAAAAGCTGCTTTTGGCGCAACGGCAGGCACCTGCAAAGCCTGCCATGACGACTTCCAGGCTAAGTTGTAATTTTGAATTGCTATTAAATTAGGAGCTTCATGCTCCAGTATTTATTGGGCTTAATCCCTGTTTAGGTCCTAAAAATGGCCTGTTTGTTAAAAATAGGTCATTTTTTGTTTTCTGGCAACTAAAGTGTCGAATCCTGCGCAGTTCGTGCGTTCCTGGCGTTTGTCAACGCCCGGTGGGTCAATCTTTAACCTAGCCGGCATGACAATGCGGCATACTGAATTGAGTTTCATCACGTGGAGTTCAAACATGCAGCGCAGACGATTCAATCAGACCGGTCTTAGCGCTATCGGGGCGTTGGTACTCGGCGCTTACCAGCAAGCGAACGCCTTGTCGATTAGCGATTTGTCGGGAATATCAAACAATGACGCCAGCGCCGGTCTGAAAACCGCGCTTGAAAAAAGCGTGCTTGCTGCGGTGGCGTTGCTAGGCCAAACAAACGGTTTTTTTGGCAACGACAAAGTTCGTATTCCCCTGCCGGGTTATCTGAACGATGTGGCGGGGCTGCTTAAAAACCTGGGGCAGGGCAAACGGGTTGAAGAGTTGACCCTGTCGCTCAACCGCGCCGCCGAGGCAGCGGTGCCCCTGGGCAAAAGCCTGCTGGTCAGCGCCGTCAAGAACATGAGCGTGGCGGATGCCAAGAATATTTTGACCGGCGGCGACAGCTCAGTCACCGCTTTTTTTGCCGACAAAACCCGCGCACCATTGGGCATTACGTTCTTGCCCATCGTCACCCAAGCTACTGAAAAAGTCGGCCTGCTCAACAAGTACAACGAGTTCGCGGCCAAAGCCGCTGGCTTCGGGCTGGTTAAAAAAGAAGACACCAACATACAGCAGTACGTCACCAGCAAGTCACTCGACGGCCTGTACCTCATCATTGGCGAAGAAGAAAAGAAAATCAGGCGTGATCCGGTGGGTACGGGCAGTGCGATTTTGAAGAAGGTGTTTGGGGCGCTGAAGTAGGGCGGTTGGCAAGGTGATTTACCCAAATCAAAAAAAGCACGGTTTTTCAGGGCATGTTTTTGACCTACGGCTGAATAAATACGGGCGCAAAACGCTATTAAATAACCAGCAAATCCGATGTGGGCCCCAGACCACTGAGTAGCCTAGGGAAACGCGGATCAAATCAAGTTTTAATGTGACGTTGGCGTAGCACCTATATTTTTGTTTGCGCTGCGCCAAATTTTGAGCCATTTTTCTC
>JAYVPR010000015.1:0-10587 GCA_043757245.1 Polaromonas sp.
CCCGTGCCCTGCTTGGCGCGCTCAAAAGCGACGAATTTCATAAACTACTCCTTAAAAGGGTGAACCGCGACCAGTCACACCCCGACATAAAAAGCTGCATGACCGGAAATGGTCTTGCAGCCACCTTTTGCTTCAAATCAAAACTGGTTGGTCCTGATCCGAAAACAAACTCATGACCGACTCTCCCTTGGCGATTCGCTGAATGGTTTCAGCGATCAGCGGTGCCACGGAGAGCTGGCGTATTTTTTTACATCCCAGAGCGCTGTCGCTCAGGGGAATGGTGTTGGTGATGACGACTTCATCGAGAGCCTCGCCTTTTGCGATGCGGTCTATGGCCGGGCCAGAAAAAATCGGGTGCGTGCAATACGCATAAACCTTTTTCGCACCGCGCTCTTTAAGCACTTCTGCCGCCTTGACCAGCGTGCCCGCCGTGTCAATCATGTCGTCCATGATGACGCAGTTGCGGCCTTCAATGTCACCGATCACATGCATGACTTCAGACACGTTGGCCTTGGGACGGCGCTTGTCGATAATCGCCATGTCGCAGCCCAACTGCTTGGCCAGTGCGCGTGCGCGAACCACACCGCCTACATCGGGCGATACCACCATCAGGTCTGAATAATTTTTTTGCCGCAAATCGCCCAGCAACACGGGCGAGGCATAAATGTTGTCAACCGGGATGTCAAAAAAGCCTTGAATCTGGTCAGCGTGCAAGTCCATCGTCAGGACGCGCGACACACCAACGGCTTGCAGCATGTTGGCCACCATTTTGGCGGTGATTGGCACGCGTGCGGAGCGTGGGCGGCGGTCTTGCCGGGCGTAACCAAAGTAGGGAATGACAGCGGAAATGCGATCGGCTGATGCACGTTTCAAGGCATCGACCATGATGAGCAATTCCATCAGATTTTCGTTGGTGGGGGCACAAGTGGACTGCACCACAAACACGTCACGCGCCCGCACGTTTTGCTGGATTTCAACAGTGACTTCACCGTCTGAAAAGCGGCCCACGTGTGCGGCGCCCAAACTGATGCCCAGATGCTGCGCAATTTCAAGCGCCATCCCGGGGTTGGCATTGCCAGTGAACAACATGAAGTCGGGGTGCGTTTGGTGGAGCGTTTGCATGTGGAGGCCCAGCGGGTAACTATTTTGGGGTGTTGTCGCGGCTGAAATCAGTTAAAACAAAGGACTAACTTTCATGATCCCATGAATCACCCATGGATCGTGAAAGTTATTTCACATTAACCCAAATGGACTCAGGCTCATGCAGTGCACGAGCCTGAGCAATATTTTGGCAGGGGTGGAAGGAGTCGAACCTGCGAATGCCGGAATCAAAATCCGGTGCCTTAACCAACTTGGCGACACCCCTACACAGGACAGAAGCTTGGCATTTATTGCCAAGCTACCAACCTATAACCATATATTTCTATTTATTTCTGTTCAATTTCTACCTACCCAAACTCACTCATCTAACTACCATCCAACCAATTACCATCCAATCAATGGATGGACTTGCAGGTTACTGCATTTGCGGACTTTGAAGCCATCTGGATGGCCTGAAATATCTACTTCCTGCGGTAAGTACGCAAATACTGCACTTCCTGAGCCAGTCATACGGCCTTTAAGTTGCCTCGCAGACAGCCAGTCAAGCGACTCGGTAATCTGCGGACAAAGATTTTGTGCCACTGGCTGCAAGTCATTATGACCAAACCCAAAAACTTCAGATTTGTCGTTTGCAGCAAAGCCTAACATTGTAGCAGTTCCAGTGTCGCGTTTAAGTAGAGGCGACATGAAAATTGATGGTGTTGACACGCCAAGTGGCGGCTTCACAACTAAAAAATCTGCTGCAGGCACTCCGATGGGTGTCATCTGCTCGCCCACGCCTTCCACCCATGCATTACCGCCAAACAGAAAAAACGGCACGTCAGCACCCAGGCTCAGGGCAATCCTCAGCAGCTCGCTACGCGGCAGTTTAACGCCCCACAGCCGCTGCAACGCCAGCAAACAACTGGCCGCGTCGGATGAGCCGCCACCCATGCCCGCTTGCGACGGAATGCGTTTTACAAGGCAGATGTGTACGCCCAGCGAGGTGCCGCAGGCCTTCTGCAAGGCGATGGCCGCCCGCACTGTCAGGTCTTCGGCGGGTAAAACCTCTGCATCCGTCGCGCCCACGTCGGCCCTGGTGATCAGGCCGTCGGAGCGCATTTCAAAGTGCAGCGTGT
Organism: Polaromonas sp.; assembly: GCA_043757245.1. Taxonomy (GTDB): domain Bacteria; phylum Pseudomonadota; class Gammaproteobacteria; order Burkholderiales; family Burkholderiaceae_C; genus Polaromonas. The sequence continues at coordinate 2,220 of JAYVPR010000015.1, forward strand.
CGCACCAGTCGATCAGCATAAAAACCGATTGAATCAGGTGATAGCCATCAGGCCTGCGGCCTGTAACGTGCAGGAAAAGATTCAGTTTGGCAGGTGCAGGAACGTCGTAAATGGCTTTCATCGCGGGGGACTTATTTGTCTAACACGATGCGCAAATCGGCGAGAGGGGCAGGGTTGACTCTTTTGGCTGTGATGCGGCCGTTGCCCTGCTGCGACAAGTCGGCCAGCCATCCTGGCGTGGGCGTATTTTTGCCACCCAGCCAGTCAAACAGGGCCGAAACAGGTACCGCCGCTCCTGTGGCTTGCGCCAGAAGTTCGTCGGTGGATGCAAAGCGTTTGATGCTGCCGCCTTGCATCAGGGTCGCCTCGCCAGGTGACCAGCGCATGATGCCCAGGATGCTGCCCAGCGGGCTGATCAGTGTGAGTTCGCCGTTGTCGGCCTGCCCCTTGAGCTCAAATCCGGCAAAAAAAGCCTGTGCGGGCTCACTTTGTATCTGCAAGCTGATGCGGCCTGCCCATGAGTTGGTTTTTACGTCATTTTGAGTATCGTTTATGCCAGTAGTGCCTCGTTTATAAGCACATCCAGCTACTAAAAACATAGCAACTAACAGGCTGCACAGCAGGGCACGGGAAGTCATGCTCAGAGCTTGACTTTCAGGCGTTTGAGCGTTTCAACCAGCGTCTCGTTTTCAGGGTTCAGCAACTGGCCTTCGCGCCAGATGCTCAACGCCTTGTCGCGCTGGCCCATGGTCCACAGTACTTCACCATAGTGGGCGGCTATTTCAGCGTCAGGCTTGGCTTTAAACGCCTCCGCAAAAATTTTGACAGCTTCAGCGTTGTTGCCCATACGAAATTCAACCCATGCCAGGCTGTCGCGGATGTAAGGGTCATTGGGCACAAACTCGAGTGCTTTTTGAATCAGTACTTTGGCTTCAGGCAAGCGCAGATTGCGGTCTGCCAATGAATAGCCCAAAGCGTTGTAAGCGTTGTAAGCACTGGGCTTGATGGCGATAACTCGGCGCAGCAGGCGCTCCATTTCAGGCACTTGGCCCAGTTTTTCAGCCATCATGGCCTGGTCGTAGAGCAGGTCGGTTTCTTGCGGAGATGCGGCGACCGCTTGCGCCAGCAGGTCAAAGGCCAGCTGGTATTGCTTCAAATCGCGCAGCAAGCCAATTTCAGCCAGCAATTTCAGGCGCGCATCGCCTGGGTTGCGTTCGGGTAGGCTACGAATCAACTGGCGGCCCTCAGCCAGTTGTCCCCGGCTGGCCAAAATGGACGCGCGGCGGGTTTGCGCCTGCATCATGTCGCCGGAGTTTTCAATTTTATTGATCCAGGCTTCCGCGCCTGCAAAATCATTGCGTTTTTCAGCAATCTGCGCCAATGACAAATAAGCCTGTGTCAGCCCGCGGTTGGGCTCATCGTCTTCACTTTGTTGATTGGCAGCCAGAGTTAACTCAACATAGCGTTCAAGCGATTTTTGCGCCAGCGCCAACTGGTTATCCTGTAACTGCAATGAGCCCAACACCAGCCACGCGGGCGCAAAGCCGGGTTTGTCCTTGATGACGGTTTGCAGCTGCGTTCCCGCTTCTGCATAACGCTGAGCCTCAAGCAAGCCGCGCGCGTACCCCATGCGAATTTCAGACATTGCTTTGGGATTGTCCGACAAGTACTGTCTAACCACGACTTCAGCAACAGGCAGCTGGGGGCTCATGATTTCAAGGGCGACGAGCGCAGGGCCCTCAGCCTGTGCGTCGGTTGCCTGGCCTTTTTGCACGGCTTCCAGCGCGCCTGGGGCATCGCCAGCGGCGAGCCGCATGCGGCCAATCGTTGTCCAGGCTGCTACGGCCGTTGTGGGGTTGATGACGTAGGTGGCCAAGGCGTTTTCGATCACGCTGCTGGCCATTTTTTTGTCGCTGACTCTTGCGTAAGCACGAGGAATGGCAAAAATAGCCAGCGAACGCTCGGCCGCGGGAGCCAGTTCAATACCTCTTTTTAAGGGCTCCAGCGTGTCCTGGATGCGATTCAGGGCTATCAATATCTGGAGCACGTAGCGGTTCGCGTCCTGGGCGTTGGGTTGCGCCTGCTTCCAGGCCATCGCCGCTTGCAGCGCAGCGTCGCCAGAGCGTGACTGCAAGGCAATTTCTACGGCGCGCTGGTACAGCTGGGCATCGTTTGTTTTGCGGGCGGAGTCCAGCATCAAAGCAAAGCCAGCACCTGCGTCGCCCTCGCGGGCGGTGATTTCACCAACCAGGAGGCGGTAAAAGAGTTCAGCGTCCAGTGCGGAGACCGTAGCCGTGGCCGTGACCGTTGATGCAGCCGTGCTTTGCGTAATAGAGGGGGTGCTTTGCGCTACACCCGTTTGAGCCCGCAACGAGGGGGCGGCAAGCCAAAAGCAGCAAAAAGCCCAGAGAATTTTTTTCTTCATCAAGCCATGATAATTGAAGCCCATCCAACACGCCCAAGACTTGGCAATCCCCTCATGCCCGAACTCCCCGAAGTAGAAGTCACCCGCCTGAGTTTTGCCAGTCGCATTGCATCAGCGCAGATTCTGTCAGTCCAAATGGGCAAACCGCTCAGATGGCCACTGGGCTGCGCGCCGGACGTTCTACATGGTCAGCAGGTGCTGGGCGTGCGCAGGCGTGGCAAGTATTTATTGCTTGACTTGACCAGCGGCATGCTGCTGCTGCATTTAGGCATGTCTGGCAGCATCAGCTTTGGCCACGGCTTGCCCCCGCCAGGCAAGCATGACCATTTTGAAATGCTGACCAGCCTGGGGACTTTGCGCTTGCATGATCCACGGCGTTTTGGCGCCGTGGTTTTTGCATTGAATGAAAACGATCCGGCCGCGCGTAAGCTGCTGGGTCGTTTGGGGGTTGAACCACTGACAGAGGCGTTTGATGCAACTGCCTTTCATGCGGCCTTAAAACTGAAGAAGACAGCCATCAAACAGGTCTTGCTGGCCGGTGAGCTTGTGGTGGGAGTAGGCAATATATATGCGTCTGAGGTGCTGTTTATATCCAACATCCGGCCCACTACATCGGCTGCCAAATTGAGCAAGCCGCGTAGCGCACGGCTGCACAGTGCTATACGCCAGGTGCTGGCGCAAGCGGTTGCAAAAGGCGGCAGCACCCTGAAAGATTTTTCAAATGCGGATGGGCAGACTGGCTACTTTCAGCTGGAGGCCATGGTTTATGACCGCACTGGATTGCCATGTCGGGTGTGTGGGGCACCCATCAAAAGCCTGCGTCAAGGTCAGCGCTCGACCTTTTATTGCGCGAAATGCCAAAAGCCTTGAGGCCAGTTGCAAGTCTGCATGGTTGTTTGCGCAGGGCGATGCTATATTGAACCAACAAAACCGACTTTCAAAACATGTCATTTAACGAAAAATTCGACCAGCACGGTGCATGGCGGCGCGAATTTGCCTTGCGGCTCAAACTGCTGGCTGAATGGATGCGCAGCCATGATCTGCTGAACGCTGCCGTTGAGGAGCGCTTGCGCAGGCTGGAAGCGCAGGTGCGGTCTGACAAGGTCATGGTGGCCTTTGTGGCTGAATTTTCACGAGGTAAGTCAGAACTGATCAACGCCATCTTTTTTGCGGGCTATGGTCGGCGAATCATGCCCGCCAGCGCGGGCCGAACCACCATGTGCCCGACAGAATTAGGCTATGACGCAGACGTACCACCTTGTCTGCGCTTGCTGCCTATCGAAACGCGGCTGCAAACCCAGGCGTTGATGGAGTGGCGCGCGGTACCAGAAAAATGGGCTCGGGTGGATTTGGATGTCAACGATCCGAAGCAGCTTGCCCAGGCACTCGAAAAAGTCGCCGAGGTGCGCCATGTGACCAAAGACGAGGCCAGAGCCCTGGGTTTTTGGCACGATGAAAACATTGACGACAATCCACTGGTAGGTGCTGACGGTTTGATTGAGGTGCCCAAGTGGCGCCATGCACTGATCAATATCGCGCATCCCTTGCTCAAGCAGGGTTTGGTGATCATGGATACGCCCGGCCTGAATGCCATTGGTGCCGAGCCGGAACTGACGGTCAGCCTGATCCCGCAAGCACATGCTGTGGTATTTATTTTGGCGGCAGATACCGGCGTCACCAAATCAGACTTGGCCATCTGGCGTGAGCATTTGATCACTGAGGACGATGAAAACATTTCGCGCCTGGTGGTGCTTAACAAAATTGACACGCTATGGGATGCCTTGAGCTCACCCGAGCAAGTCAAGACACAAATTGAGCGCCAACGCACCAGCTCGGCAGACATACTCGGTTTGCCTGTCGAGCAGGTTATTCCAGTGTCAGCGCAAAAAGGCCTGGTTGCCAAAGTCACGCGCAACGATGCCCTGCTAGAGGCCAGTTGCCTGCCCAACCTGGAGCTTGCCTTGGCTGAAGGCATCATGGGCAAGCGCCAAAGAATCTTGCGCACAGCAGTGGCGGGCGGTATCGCCGAGCTTCGGATCGAAGCGGGTCGATCAATTCATGTTCGCCGCCGTGATCTGGCCGAACAGATGGACGAACTGCGCGGTTTGAAGGGTAAAAATGCATCGGTCATCAAACACATGCTTACCCGAGTTGAACAGGAGCAAATCGAGTTTAATACCAGCGGCGCAAAAATACACGCGGTGCGTTCGGTGCATTTGAAGTTGTTGCGTGAAGTGTTCAATTTACTGGGCACGCCAACACTGAAAACCGAGCTGACTGAGTTGACCCACACCTTGAAGCAACCCGGCATTAAATTCGGTGTCAAAAAAGCCTACGGTCAAACTTTTTCGCGTCTGCGGGACGCGCTGCGAAAAGCCGAAAGCACCAGCGGGGAGATCCACACCATGCTGATGGCTTCATTCAAACAATTGAACGCAGAGTTTGGATTCTCGCTACAGGCACCTGAAGCGCCTGATCTGGTTCGCTACGAAAGTGATCTCGATCAGATTGAACGCAGTCATTTGCAGTATCTGGGTGTGACCAACATCATCAAACTGTCCCGGCCTGACTTTTCAGAACGGTTGGTGCGTGCCTTGTCAACGCGATTGCGGGTTGTTTATGAGTCTGCACTCGGTGAAGTTGAGTTATGGAATAAATCGGCGGCGGCGCAACTGGACGCGCAGTTGCGTGAGCGACGTCGCAGCTTTGGCCGTCGAATTGAAGCCATTGAACGCATTCAAAGTGCCGCAGTTGGTCTTCAAGAGCGTATGGGGGAAATTGATGTGCAGGAGGCGGGATTGCATGCGTTGGATAGCAAGTTGACCGAGTTGACATCCCATTTGGCAGGCACACCAGTGACCACCAGCGAGTCCGATGAGGCAGATACGGTACTCAACGCGCTGGATGACGCCGCTTGACACAGTTTTGATTTCTGGTTTGTGACTTCAATTCTGGTTGGCCGCTTTGCGCATGACATTATTGCGTGGCAAATAAGCCATGGCCGCCATAGTCTGCCGTGGCAAAACACCCGTGATCCTTACCGCGTTTGGTTGTCTGAAATCATGCTCCAGCAGACTCAGGTAAGTACGGTATGTGATTACTACGCGAGGTTTTTACTGCGTTTTCCAACCGTGGCCGAACTGGCATCAGCTCAGCCAGACGACGTACTGGCGCTGTGGAGTGGTTTGGGCTACTACAGTCGTGCGCGCAATATGCACCGATGTGCACAAGACGTGATGGCGCTGCATGCGGGGAAATTTCCGCAGTCCGCACAAATGCTGCAAACCTTGCCGGGTATAGGGCCGTCGACAGCCGCTGCGATAGCTTCATTTTGTTTCTCGGAGCGCGCGGCCATTCTGGACGGTAATGTCAAACGCGTGCTCACGCGGGTACTTGGTTTTTCTGGTGACTTGTCATCAGGCAAAAACGAAAAGCGCTTATGGGTCATCGCCAATGACCTGTTGCCAGAAAAAAATCTGACACAAACCATGCCGCGTTACACCCAGGGCGTGATGGACCTGGGAGCCACGATTTGCACCAGTCGCAAGCCGCAATGTTTGCTGTGTCCGGTTCAAGGTATTTGCCAGGGTTTTGCGCAGGGCGAACCTGAAAAATATCCGGTTAAAACTAAGAAATTGAAACGCAGTATCGAGCACCTGAGCTTGCTGTGGGCGCAAAAAACCGACGGCTCTGTGTGGCTTGAGCGCAGGCCTGCATCGGGGATTTGGGGCGGCTTGTATTGTTTGCCAGTTTTTGAAAATCAAGAGTCGCTGTTGGAATTTTTGCCACTGCGCAACCGTTCCGGAACACAGCTTTTGCCCACTTTCAAACACGTGCTGACCCACAAAGACATGCATTTGAGCCCGCTTATCGCAGGATTTTTTGACAATCAAGAAATGCCGACGACCAATGATGGTGTGTCGGGTAACTGGTTTTTGCCTGATGCGTGGGCGGCGCTGGGCCTGCCAGCACCTATTCGCAAACTGCTTGAAAAAAAACCAGATTAAAAGCCAGCGACAAGCAAACTAACGTGGAGCATCCAGCTCGCGGTGGCGTTTGAGGGTTTGCCAATGCTGACCAAAGCTGGCTGCCAATGCTTCAACCAGGTAGACAGAGCGGTGCTGCCCACCAGTGCAACCAATGGCCACTGTCACATAGCTGCGGTGATCACGCACCAGCGCTTTGAGCCAGTGACTGATGAATTTCTCAATATCCTTGAACATGTCGTCCACCTCTGAATGCGCCTGTAGGTAACTTGCCACAGCTTCATCTTTGCCTGTCAGCGCACGCAGGCCGGATTCATAGTGTGGGTTGGGCAACATGCGGACATCAAAAACATAGTCTGCATCCAGCGGCACACCACGTTTAAAAGCAAATGATTCAAACACCAGCGTGAGCTGCCTTGCGGATGCTGAGATCAGTGATTTCACATAGCCCTGCAACTGGGATGAACGGATCATGCTGGTGTCCAGCACATGCGATTGCTCGCGCATATCGCCCAGCAGCTCGCGCTCCAGCTCAATGGCATCGACCAGCGCTCGGTGCTGGTCAGTCGCATCTATGCGCGACAGTGGGTGCAAGCGCCGCGTCTCTGAAAAACGCCTGACAAGGGTTTCAGTACTGGCATCCAGAAACAGCGATTGCATGGCCACGCCCCGTGCGCGCAGTTGTTCAAGCTGTTTGGGCACCAGATGCAGCGATGTTGCGCTGCGCACGTCCATGGCAATAGCGACCTTGCTGGCTCGGTGCTGGCGCTCCAGCGCTACAAAGGAGGTTAGCAATTCAGGCGGGAGATTGTCAACGCAGTAATAGCCAGCGTCCTCCAGCGCATGCAGGGCGACCGACTTGCCAGAGCCTGACATTCCCGTGATCAATACCATTTCAAGAGATGAGTTCATTGCCCCAGCATTTCCTTGGCGTGCGCCAGTGTGGTGTTGGAGAGTTTTTCCCCTCCCAGCATCCGGCCAATTTCAGCTACACGCGCCTCCCCCGTTACTTCATCAACAGTGCTGAATGTTTTACCCTTTTCCGTCAGCTTGGCCACGACCAAATGCTGGTCTGAACACGCAGCCACCTGGGGCAGATGGGTAACTGCCATGACTTGCCGGTCTTTCCCAAGTTGCTTCATGAGGCGGCCTACGGTTTCAGCAACCGCGCCGCCAACGCCAGAATCGACTTCGTCGAATATCAGCGTTTGCGCTTCACCCAGCTGGCTGGTTGTCACTGCTATGGCCAGCGCAATGCGAGACAGCTCGCCGCCTGAAGCGACTTTGCCAACCGGCCGCGGCGTCGTGCCGCTGTGACCTGCTACCAAAAACTCTGCTTGCTCCAGTCCGTATTGCGCAGGTTGCTCCAGCGTATTCAGAATCACATCAAATTTGCCACCCTGCATGCCCAGGTCCTGCATGGCATGCGTTATAGCCTTGGCCAGAGCTGGGGCGGCTTTTGTTCTGAGCTTTGTGATGGCCTCGGCCACCTCGAGGTATTTTTCATGTGCCAGATTTTCAAGGCGCTCTAGTTGCGCCAGATCAGCGGCTTCGTCCAGCTTTTGCAACTCAACGTGCCAGCTAGCCAGCAGCTCGGGCAAGTCAGCAGGTTGGCGTTTATAGCGCCTGGCCAGGCTAACCCACAGTCCCAAACGAGAGTCAAGTTCGTTCAGGCGCTGCGGCTCAAGTTCGGCGTGGCGCGCATAACTGTTCAGGGAATGCACAGCGTCTTCAGTTTGCGCCAGCGCACTGCCCAAAACGTCGGTCAGCTCTTTGAACTGCGGTTCAATGTGTGACTGGCTTTGCAGGGCGTTGAGTGCCCGCCCCAGCAGGCTGCTGGCATTTTGCTCAGATTCGGTCAGCGCATCCAGCGCAGCCTGCACCGCCTCACGCAACGTTTGCGCGTTGGACAAACGGCTGTGCTGTGCGTTCAGCTCGTCCCATTCGTCTGGCTGGG
>JAYVPR010000016.1:0-2855 GCA_043757245.1 Polaromonas sp.
ACGCCACGCCGTGCAGCTTCAAGGCATCTTCCCACTCATGCCAATCTGTGTCACCAGCGAAGGCGACCGGTGCATCCCCATACAAACGTTTCGCTTCAAGAGCAGCGGCCACCATTTTTCTGTCCGCCAGATCATGAACGATCGGTGTCAGGCTGATCGGCAAAACACCATGCCCTGCCGAGTCATAAACCACGTTGACGGTGTCAACGGCAGCGGTGCTCCATTTGTGCATTACCACTTGAATGCCAAAGTCGTTGAACCCGAGCTTGTTGTTGTATTCCTCGTAAATCTTGCTTTCCGTATCCAGCACCATATTCGACTCTGAGGCACGAAAAGTCTCCAGCCACTCCCACACTTGCAAGCGCAACGCTGGGTCGGGTGGCGTCGCGTCAATGTCTTTTGGGTTGACCGGATCCGCCGCACTGGCTGCAATCAAAACATTGGTATCCACCACATAACGAGCTCTCACTATGCCGCCTCTTTTTGTCGCTCGAACATCAGTCGGGCCTGCTCGCGTGTCTCACCCAGCGCATCACCAAAGAAATTGTCAGGCCAATTTGTTAGGCGACCATAGGCATCCAGATTCAGCTCGCGAATTTTTGCGCTGCCTTTTCCCTTCTCAAAAAAATACATGGCGCAATCTGCCACAGAGGTTTTCCGTTTGGCTACCAGGGTTTGCATGCGCCTGAAAAGATGCTCGGAATGTGTCTCCACAATGAACTGCACTTTGCGCATCTTGCTCACCTCGACAAACAGTTCTGCCAGAACCGATTGAGCTAATGGGTGCAGATGAATTTCCGGTTCTTCCAACAGAATGGTACTGCCCTCGGGTGCAAAAAAAGCCACCGTCAGAACTGGTAGCACTTGCGACACGCCGATACCAACATCCCGCAAATTGGCAATGACACCGTCGCGGTGCACCACCACTTCATAGCGTGTGGAGCGTCCGATTTGACGCACCTCCAGCTTGTCGGCGACCTTCATTTTCTTGAGCCAGGTAGATACGCTTTCAGCCACCTCGTTCCGATCTTCACCGCGAAGTAAAGCACTTGCTAGCAACACATCTACCGCCTTGTGACCATCAATCCCGACTTCGCCGGGTTTGGACTTGTTCCAGACGTAATCGCGCTCGGGCTTGCGCCGCAATGGCCCAAGATACACGATGCTTTCCAACTCGCGTCGCACGGCAAGGCTCATGTCTTCCACCATGGCGCCATCAGCCTCCAGAAACGACAGGGCTTTGGAAGACAGAGCGATGGAGCGCTCAGGCGTGAAATCCCGGCTCTTGCCGCGCGGATGGGTTTCAGTATTCATTACCAGCGAATACGTCCCCTTTCCGCGCCGAATCGCCTGAATCTGGGTGCCGTTGGCTTGCCACAAGCGCATGGTTTGAACTTCTACTGCCCCAGCCGAGGTTTGCCCGTAGCTACACTGAAAGCCGCCGGACGTTACACGCTCGGAAGCATCGGGGCGCTTGAAGCCAAACATCAATTCAAACTGCCGGGGCGTTGCACCCTGCTTCAAGACACTGTCAAAGTTACCAAAGTTAAAAAAATCATGAAGCTCATCCCCGCCCAAATTCAAATGGATGGTTCTGTCTGGCGATTGCACGGTTTGCCGCAACAGCAGCAGACTCTGAATCAAGGTTGACTTGCCGGAAGAATTCGTGCCAAGCAGCATAGTGACCGGCTTGAGATCAACAAGCCCCGTGTCAGTCCAGGCCTTGAAGTTTTTGAGTTGAAGTTGCGTCAACATAGTTGTACCTTTTTAAATCGTATTGTGTAGTTGGCCACGTCGCTGTGCAACTTTAGGCTTGGTCCAAGCGTTCGGTATTCGGGTTTGATGATGGACATATTGGTCAGCTCCCTGCTTGCAACTGGTCCCGCGCCGCCAGCACCAGCCGCTGCGTGCGGTACTCGCCAAACTCACACATTTCATTGTTCTTGAGTATGCGAAAAGTCTTGGACGGGTAGCCGCCCCGCGCACCAGGTTCATGAAAACGTTTTGCCGGAGCCGTATTCACCAATGACCAGGCGAAAGGCGGAACCTCCATCGGCAATGTGATCCAGATTCTTCTCCAATGCAGCGATTTCAATATCACGGCCCACCTGAATGTGCCGGGCACCCAGTAGCGGGGTTACCCCGGCGCAGGGACTGTATGAATGCATCGCGTTCACGCGGGCGGAGGGGTACAGTTTGCATATTGATGGCTTATCTCCCTTGACAGTGATGTATCTTAAGTTACGCGGCCCTGGGTAAAACGCGCAACAAATCGGCATCTGTCCCCGTAATTCCATTTTCAGATCGAGATTAGACGCGAAGCCGCAGACAGCGCTGTAGCGCGGTGAGTCGAGACAGGGGGCTCAACCCGTCAGTCGTGCCAAGGCTTCTTGATACTTCGCCGCTGTCTTGGCAATCACTTCATCGGGCAAGTGCGGGGCGGGTGGGGTTTTGTCCCACGGTTTGCCAACTCGCTGCGCGAGTTTGACGCGATGTATGCGCAAAGCAATGGCGAATCAGCGCTGATGCAACTGCAAGTTCAACTGGCCAGCGCCATGCCGTATGACCTGGACGAAGATGCAACCTGCGCTGGCTGATTACAAAAACCTGGATGCGCGCTGGCATGATTGGGACACGGTCAAAGCGGCTTGCGCAAACACGGCAACGCTGATTTTTGACCAGCTGGGCAATTGCTCGGCAGTTTAAAACGCTATGAAAACGGGAGCTGCTTGCGCCCGCATTTATTGGGAAAAAGTCTTATTTGTTGCCATAAAACGGCGGTTTTAACTAATTTCGCGCGTTTAAGCAGGTAATAGAGCCCTAACGCGGCTACGAAGAGCTTAAAACTGCTCCAT
>JAYVPR010000017.1:0-2855 GCA_043757245.1 Polaromonas sp.
TAATTCCATTTCCAGATCATCCGTGCACTTTGTCGGCTTCGCTAGCCGTACGTTTGTACTGTCGCCCTCTTCGCCTTCGCGTTCACGAATGATCTGGAAATGGAATGAGTAGTTACGAAAGTTCAAAAAATTCGATTCCAGCCATCGGCTTGGGCTGCATGGGCAGGAGCGAGTTTAAAGCGTGATTGACGGTGCGCAGTCGCCCAGCACGACGCAGCCAATCATGCGATGGTTTGGTGGCTCTGGTTAAACATGCTTGGCAGTGTAAAAATTTGACTGCACACTGAAGTCGATTCCACCCGCTTGTCTGGGTGTTTGGACAAGTCTCAAGCATGGCATCAACTCAAATGCTTACCCACAATCCCGGCCAGCTCAAACATCGTCACCTGCGGCTTGCCAAAAACCGGTAGCAGCTTGGCATCGGCATTGATGTTGCGCTTGTTGGCGCTGTCTTGCAGGTTTTCGGCCTTGATGTAGTCCCAGAGCTTTTTGATGACCTGGGTGCGGGCCACTGGCTCTGCGCCGATGACGGCTGCCAGGGCATCGCTGGGTTTCAGGCCAGTCCCAGGCTTGGCGACTCGGGCTACTTTGGGTTTGACTGCCTTGGCAGCTGGGGCTTTTTTAGCGGCTACTTTTTTCGCAGCTGGCTTGGCGGCTGACTTCAGCGCGACGGTTTTGCCAAAGGGGGTTTTGATGGTTGCCGTGCCTGTTTTAGACGCTGCTGCTGTACCTGACGTTTTGCGCGGTGGGAACTTCGATGCTGCAAATTCGAAGTTGACTTTGCCGGCAGTAGCGTCCCAGGCCAGCATCGCCTTGAAGGCGCGGCGGGTGCGCATCGACACAAACTTGTCGAGCAAATCGGTTTTGCCAGTGCCGAGCAATTTCACCATTTGCTCGCGCTCAATTGGCTGCTGCAAAATGACCTGGCCGGTTTTAAAGTCGCAGCTGGGTGTGGGTTGCGCGATGGTGGGCACTGACTTGCTACACACATAGTTTTTGCCCAGTTCAAAGATTTGACCGCCCTGTACACCGGCGCTGTCGCCACATTTGGGGCACTTGCCCAACGAAGTTTGCGCGCTGAAGTCTTGAATCTCGCCGGTTTCGGCATTCTTGTCATCGCCAAAATCAAATTCAAGCTTGTAGTTTTTCGTTTCTTCGTCAAACTTGATGACCATTTCAGCGGTGAAAGGCCAGCCTGCCTTGGAGCGGAAACCTTCAAGCGGGCCAATCTTTTTATCGCGCAAAAATTGTTCGACCTCTAGAGTTTCAAACGTCCGGCCAGCAGGTGTTTTGCCAAAACTAAAGCCGCAGCCTTCGGTGGCGCCAGCCTTGCCGGTGCAGGTGTAGCGGCGGTAGTTTTCTTTGACGATGCCGCCGCAATTGGGGCACGGTGCAGCCAGCGTAGCGTAGTCACCCGGGATGCTGTCTTTGTCGTAGCCCTTGGCCTTGGCCACCATGCGCTCGGTCATGGCGGCAATTTCCGCCATAAAGGTTTCGCGGCTGAGTTTGCCTTGCTCCATTTGTGCGAGTTTGAATTCCCATTCGCCGGTCAGCTCGGCTTTTGACAGCTCCTGCACATCCAGCCCGCGCAGCAGCGTCATCAACTGAAACGCCTTGGCTGTCGGTATCAGTTCGCGGCCTTCGCGCAGCATGTATTTCTCAGCGATCAAGCCCTCAATCGTGGCGGCGCGTGTGGCTGGCGTACCCAGGCCTTTTTCTTGCATGGCTTCGCGCAGCTCGTCGTCGTCAATGGTCTTGCCTGCGCCTTCCATGGCACCTAACAGTGTGGCTTCGCTGTAGCGTGCGGGGGGCCTTGTTTTCAGGCCTTTGGCCTCTGCGACTTCAGTGCGCACCATTTCGCCGGGTTTGACGGCCACCAGCGTTTTGGCGTCGTCTTTGTTGGTGTTTTCGTCCTCAGCTTCTTTGCCGTAAATCGCCAGCCAGCCCGGCTTGACGAGCACCTTTCCTTCGGTCTTGAAACTGTGGCCGACTGCCATCGAGATGCGCGTGGTGACCATGTATTCAGCGCTCGGGTAAAACACCGCCATGAAGCGCTTGACCACCAGGTCGTATAGCTTTTGCTCAGCTTCGCTCAACCCGCTGGGTGCTTGTAGCGTTGGGATGATGGCAAAGTGATCGCTAACTTTAGCGTTGTCAAAAATGCGTTTGTTGGGTTTGATGTAATTGCCGTTCAGTGCCACCAGCGCGTGCGGTGCCAGGTGCCGCATGCCAGAGTCGGCCAGCATCTCAAAGGTCTTTTTAACGACGGGCAAATAGTCTTCAGGCAGCGCGCGCGAGTCGGTACGCGGGTAGGTCAGCGCCTTGTGGCGCTCGTACAGGCTTTGCGCAATTTGCAAGGTGGTTTTGGCAGAAAAGCCAAACTTGCCATTGGCCTCGCGTTGCAGCGATGTCAAATCAAACAGCTGGCCAGCCGCTGAGGTGGTCGGCTTGCTTTCTTCTGTGACGGTGGCTGATTTGCCGCGTACGGCTTCAGCAATGGCCACCGCTTCACGCTGCGACCAGACGCGGTCGGCTTTCAGCTCCGCATCAGGCTCTGCATTGTCGATATTGGCGGCGGTTTTCTTCCACTTCGGGTCAAACCATTTGCCGGGGTATTCGCCTGCTTCAGCCAAAAAAGAGGCGTGTATTTCCCAATAATTACGGCTGACAAACTTGCGGATTTTTTCTTCACGCTCGACCACCACGCTGAGCGTGGGCGTTTGCACGCGGCCCACGGTGGTTAAAAAGAAGCCACCGTCGCGTGAGTTAAAGGCCGTCATGGCGCGCGTGCCGTTGATGCCGACCATCCAGTCGGCTTCAGAGCGTGATCGTGCCGCGTCAGCCAGGCCCTGCAT
>JAYVPR010000018.1:0-2848 GCA_043757245.1 Polaromonas sp.
GTCAAAATCAGCGAAGGGGAGAGCGGAGAAGGGTTGGGCATAGGCGTGGAGTTTAGGCCATCGGTGACAATCCCGCGTATGGCCGAATCCAATCCCCCACTCTCTAAATCTGACCTCAACCTCATCTGGCTCGACTGCGAGATGACCGGGCTGAACCCCGAGACCGAACGCATCATCGAAATCGCCGTCATCGTCACCGGCCCGCACCTGGAGCCGCGTGTCGAAGGCCCGGTGCTGGTCATCCACCAGAGCGACGAGCTGCTGGGCAAGATGGACAAGTGGAACAAGGGCACGCACGGCAAAAGCGGCCTGATCGACAAGGTCAAAGCATCCACCTTGAGCGAGGCCGAGGCCGAGGCCCAGTTGATCGCTTTTTTAAGCCAGTACGCAGCCAAAGGCAAAGTACCCATGTGCGGCAACAGCATCGGCCAAGACCGGCGCTTTCTGGCCAAGTACATGCCCAAGCTGGAGGCTTTCTTTCACTACCGAAACCTTGACGTCAGCACGCTCAAAGAGCTGGCACGTCGCTGGCGACCCGATGTTTTCAGTGGCTTCAAGAAGCAGCAAAAACACACGGCCTTGGCGGATGTCAATGAGTCGATTGAGGAGCTAAAACATTACCGCGAACAATTCCTTAAACTGGAGTGATTAGGTAGAAACCCGAATCCGTGCCATAATCCGAGGCTGCGCTGCATGAGCAACGCATTTTGCGCATCTCCCCTCACACACCGGACTCACGACAAGGCAAGCTTGTCACAATAAGTCCCCAGTACTGGCTCAATCGGTACAGGCTTCGTTTGATGGTTGATGTTTTTTAACCATTGACGGAGCAGTCGCACAACCTGCGGCGCTCGCGTGTGAGTAAATAAATGACCGACACTTTTGACGTGACGGGCGACTTTTCGTCTGTTGATTCCCTTTCTATTTCTTCCGATATCACCACCGATGTCGCAGCCGAGCCTGAAGTGACCTTGCCCAACGGCTTCGTCACCATTGGCCTGGCCCCTGAGTTGGTGCAGGCTTGTGTCGATCTGGGCTACACCCAGCCGACCGCAGTGCAGACCCAGGTCATCCCCATGGCTTTGCCGGCCGTCGTTGAGGGCAATACGCCCCAGAAATTTATCGACCTGATGGTGTCCAGCCAGACGGGTAGCGGCAAGACTGCGGCCTTCCTGCTGCCAGTCCTGCACACCCTGCTCAAGCAGAATGCCGACGCAGACGCCAAAGAGCGCGCCGACTTTGAACAAGCGGTGGCCGACGCCGCTGCCAAAGGCGAGTCCGCACCCAAGCGTGCCAAGCGCAAAGACCCGACCAACACGCGCAACTTCAAAGCCCCCACCCCTGGCGCGCTGATTTTGTGCCCCACGCGTGAACTCGCCCAGCAAGTTGCGCACGATGCGATTGATCTGGTCAAGCATTGCCGTGGCCTGCGCGTGGCCAGCGTGGTGGGCGGTATGCCTTACCAGTTGCAAATTGCCAAGCTGCAAAACGCCGACCTCGTGGTTGCCACACCGGGCCGCTTGCTGGACCTGCAACGCTCCATGCAAATCAAACTCGACCAGGTTCAGTTCCTGGTGGTGGATGAAGCCGACCGCATGTTGGACCTCGGTTTCTCCGACGATCTGGCCGAAGTCAACCAGCTCACCATTCAGCGTCGTCAGACCATGATGTTCAGCGCCACGTTTGCGCCGCGCATTCAGCAGTTGGCCATGCGCGTGATGCGTGACAACGGCTCTTCTGCCAAGAAGGTGCAGATCGACAGTCCGCAAGAAAAGCACGCCAACATCAAGCAAGTGCTGTTCTGGGCCGACAACGCCCAGCACAAGCGCCAGTTGCTTGACCATTGGTTGCGTGACGCCACCATCAACCAGGCCATCGTGTTTGCCAGCACCCAGATTGAGTGTGACGGCTTGGCCAATGACTTGCAGCAAGACGGCTTTGACGCCGTGGCCTTGCACGGTGCCCTGAGCCAGGGCCTGCGTAACCGCCGCCTGATGGCGCTGCGTCAAGGTCAGGTGCAAATTCTGGTGGCAACCGACGTGGCCGCGCGCGGCATTGACGTGCCTACCGTGACCCACGTGTTCAACTTCGGCTTGCCCATGAAGGCTGAAGACTACACCCACCGCATTGGCCGCACGGGTCGTGCGGGTCGTGACGGTTTGGCCATCACCTTTGCCGAGTTGCGTGACCGGCGCAAGATTTTCGACATCGAGGCGTACAACCGCCAGCCGATTAAGGCTGAAGTGGTTCCCGGTATGGAACCCAAGCAGCGCGTGCCTGATTCACGCCCGGGCGGCAACTTTGGTGGCCGCGACAGCCGTGGCGGTAACGACAACTTCTCGCGTGAGCGTAAGTTTGGCGGTGGCCGCCCCAGCGGTGGTGGCGGTGGATTTGGCGGCGGCGGCTTCGGCGGCGACCGCGCACCCCGTGCCGGTGGCTTTGGTGCTGACCGCGCTCCGCGTGAGGGTGGCTTCGGTGGTGGTGGTTCAGGCGGTGGTTTCGGTGGCGGTCAAGACGGCGCCCGTGAAGGCCGCAGCTACGAGCGCAAAGGCGGTTTCAATGACCGATTTGCAGGCGATAGCCGCCGCGATGCAGCACCCCGCGGTGACTTCGTTCCCCGTGGCGACTTTGCCCCGCGTGGTGATTTCGCCCCACGCAAGCCTTCCTTTGACAAGCCTGCATTCGGCAAACCCATGGGCATCAAGCCTGGTTTTGCCAAACCCGCAGGCCATGCCGGTAATGGCGGCAAAGTGTTTGTACCGCGTGATGCGGCCAAGCGCCCCGCCAAGCCTGCGCGTTGATTTGTGCCACTGATCCAATAAAAACACACCCTGATTAAAAAATAGGC
>JAYVPR010000019.1:0-2847 GCA_043757245.1 Polaromonas sp.
TATCTGGATCGAAACCATGACACCAACTCTGCTGCTGCGTTCTTGGCCGCTTCTCTTGGAATCAAGTCGCTTCAACAGTTAACGAGGACATAGCCTTAAAAATACTCGAATACTTGGCTTTGCCACTCAGCAAATCAGCGTACACGGCGTCACGCGTCACGCCCAGCGTTTCAACCGCGCTGTACAAATACAGGCCATGCCCGGCTTCATCTTGCACCTTGGCCATCAGAATCGCTTTACGTTTTAGCGTTGGCGCACGGCCGATCCAGTTCGCTTCAGGCAACATGCCCACGTATTCTGAATGCGCGTGCTGCGATATTTGCCGCACCAGAGTTTTACGGTAGGCATCGGGCATCCAGTCTTTCGGTTCGACCTTGATACCCGCGTTGACTTTTTCTTGCCAGACGCGTTCTTGCAGCGACATTTGCTCAAGTGTTTTGACACCTTTGATGCCAGTTTCAACAAGTTGTGCGTACATCGCGGCTCCGTGTTTGGTTTCAAGTAAATTTTGATGATACTGATACAAAAAGATTCATACAATTGAATTTTTTGTATCACTTTATCGATGTACTGATGTACTGATGTACTAATTTACTGATTTAAACCACTTTGACTGAATTAAAAATTTCACCTGCCTCACCTATCTCGCCTGCTATCACCAAGCTGCAACGTGGGCTGGTGCTGCGCGCCAATTCGGTGTTGATGACTGTCTACGGTGACGTGATGGCGCAGCGCGGCCAAGCGGTGTGGCTAAGCAGCTTGATTCAACTTGGCGGTATGTTTGGCCTGTCACCACGGCTGGTACGTACCAGCGCGTTTCGGTTGGCGGCTGACGACTGGTTGGCCTGCACACGGCTGGGCAGGCGCAGTTTTTATGCTTTATCCGAAGCTGGTTTGCAACGCGTGCAGCATGCAGAGCGACGTATTTATGACTTCAAACCTCCCCTATGGGATGGGTACTGGACGCTTGCCATTTTGGCTGCTGGCATACCTGCAAGCGTACGCCTGCACTTGAAGCGTGAGCTGCGCTGGGAAGGTTTTGGCGAGCTGTCGCCCAATGTGTTTGCCCATCCACACGCCAGCCACGCGTCACTGCAAGACATCATCCGGGCAGCGGGCGCTGTTGATCAGGTTATGGTGTTGAGCGCTGAAAGCATTGACGGCTATTCACGCAAGCCGTTACAAACCGTGATGCACGCCACCTTCAAACTCGATCAGGTCGAAACCGCTTTCAAGCAGTTTTTGGCACGCTTTGAGCCTGTGCTGAAGCAAGCCGCAAGCTTGAGCGCTAGAGATGCCTTTTTTATACGCACTCTTTTGATCCACGAATATAGAAAGGTGCTGCTGCGTGACCCGAATCTGCCGCAAGCTCTGCTGCCCAAGGGCTGGTCAGGCCTGCCTGCACGCCAGTTGTGCGAAGCGCTTTACGGCCAATTGTTCAGCAACAGCGAAGCGTTTTTGCTGGCACATGTTGAAACACTTGATGGCAAGTTGACCAAAGCACCTCGGCGAATGACCCAGCCGCCCAGGCTCCTAGCGCACAATGATCGTTAATGTCCACCCAGCCACCAAGCCAACACCCCCATGTCTACACCCCCCTCCGAGCATCCTGTCGTCGTCGTCACTGGAGCGGCCCGTGGTATCGGCCTGGCTTGCGTTAAGTGGTTTTTAGCGAACGGTTACAGGGTCGCGCTGCTGGATGTGGACAACGCGGAGCTGCTCAAGGCCAGCACAGCATTGTCGAAATCAGAAACTTTGCCAGTACGTATCCTGGCTCTCCGTTGCGATGTAGCCAGCCAGGCAGATGTCAACGCGACTGTTGAAAAAATCGCTACCGCCTTTGGCCGCATCGATGCGTTGGTCAACAACGCGGGCGTGGCGGTTTTTAAACCCCTGCTGGAGACCACATTTGACGAATGGCGGCAGGTCATGTCGGTCAATCTGGATGGTGCTTTTTTATGCACCCAGGCCTGCGCGCCTGTGATGCTGAAAAACGCCAAAGCCGTGGGTGGCTTTGGTGCAGTGGTCAACATCGCATCCATCTCAGGCCTGCGGGCTAGCGCGCTACGGGTGGCCTACGGCACCAGCAAAGCCGCCATTATTCACCTGACCAAACAGCAAGCCGTTGAGCTGGGTAACGTAGGAATTCGCGTCAACGCGATTGCACCCGGCCCAGTCGACACCGACATGGCGAAAAAAGTCCACAGCGCATCGATTCGTGCTGACTATGCCGATGCGATACCGCTGGCACGCTACGGCACGCCTGAAGAAATTGCGCAAGCTGTGGGCTTTTTGTGCAGCCCGGCGGCGAGCTACATCAATGGCCAGACACTGGCGGTCGATGGTGGGTTTGACGCAGCCGGGATTGGCCTGCCATCGCTGCGCCAAATCTAGACAGCTATATTTATAGGAGCTACATGCACCCGTATTTATTGGGCTACAGGTGCTTTTTTGTTAAAAATAGCTGGCAACAGGTTTTTAAGGTACCTCGCCCGCCTGTTTGACAGGGCATGCCGCCAACCAAAACCAAGATTAATTTGACACCGTGTCTTTGAATCTTAAGTAGCCCAAGCTTCAGGCGCGTGCAGGCACCTGTGCCAGTGCCAGCTTGACCTTCTCGGGTGTCAATGGAATCGAACGCAGCCGAGCACCGGTTGCGTCATAGATCGCATTGGCTATGGCCGCGGGGATGGCTGTGGGCGTGGGTTCACCGGCACCCCATGAGACTTCGCCGGGCACGTTGATCATCTCCACCTCGACACGCGGCACATCCGGAAAACGCAGGATCGGGTAGGTCGCCCAGTCCACGCTGGTGACTTTGGTTTTGTCCCACTCGACTTGCTCCAT
>JAYVPR010000020.1:0-10496 GCA_043757245.1 Polaromonas sp.
TACCCAATATCCAGATATTGGGATGCGAAAACGTCAAAAACTATCCTCGCTGGGGCCGATTTTCGCTTTCGACGACTTAAGCCCGACAGGCTGCTAGGCTTGCGCCTTACAGGTCGGGCCGACTTGAAGGTGCAGCATGACGGTTAAACTCGCGACGCTTTTTGAATCTCTGGAAAACCAGTTTCCTGATGCCAGGCTGCTAGGCAATCGCGAGCTTTTGATCGATAGCCTGTCACCACTGGAGTCGGCTTCTGGCCGCTCCTTATCCTTTCTCAGCCACCCTAAATACAGCCAAAAACTGGCGCAGTCCAAAGCGGCTTGCGTTGTTGTAGGGCGTGCAGTTGAGCTTGCTGCTGTGCAGCGTGGTACCTGCATAGTCGTCGATGATCCCTATTTTTACTTTGCCCGTTTGACGCAGGTATGGCGACAGCATCACAGCGTTGACCTGGTAACCGGCATCCATCCCAGTGCATTTGTTGACCCTTCAGCCAAGCTGGCTGAAGGTGTGTTTGTTGGTGCTTTTGCATGCATTGGGTCGGATGCTGTCGTCTTTGATGGGGCGCGTATTGGCGAGCACTGCGTGATTGGCCAAGGTGCAGCGGTGGGTTCAGGCAGTCGACTGTCTGCCCGCGTCACGCTTGGCGATGGTTGCACGATTGGTGAGCGCTGCATTGTTCATCCGGGTGTTGTGATTGGTGCCGATGGATTTGGTTTTGCGCCGCATGATAGTCGCTGGGAAAAAATCGAGCAGTTGGGCAATGTGCGGATTGGCAACGATGTTGAGATTGGTGCCAACACTTGTATTGACAGGGGAGCTTTACAAGATACCGTGATTGAAGACGGCGTCAAGCTCGACAACCTGATCCAGATTGGTCACAACGTGCGGATTGGCGCACATTCAGCGCTGGCCGGTTGCGTGGGTGTTGCAGGTAGCGCAAATATAGGTGCACATTGCACGATAGGTGGCGGTGCAGTCGTCTTGGGGCACCTAAAACTGGCAGATCATGTGCATATTTCAGCAGCCTCGGTGGTGACGCGCTCCATCTTGAAAGCGGGAAATTACACCGGACTCTTTCCCATCGACGACAATGCCGCCTGGGAGAAAAACGCTGCTACCCTCAAGCAACTGCATGGGCTGCGCGACAGACTCAAACGGGTTGAAAAACAGCTTGAGGATACGATTTCGCCCAAAGTCATTTAAAACCCAAGAAAAATCATGATGGATATCCACCAAATTTTGAAGCAACTGCCACACCGCTACCCCATCTTGCTGGTAGACCGCGTGCTGGAAATTGAAAAAGGCAAGCGCATCAAGGCGTTGAAAAACGTCACCATCAATGAGCCTTTTTTTATGGGGCATTTCCCGCACCGTCCCGTCATGCCCGGTGTGCTCATGCTGGAGGCCATGGCGCAGGCTGCAGCCTTGCTGGCGTTTGACATGTTGGGCCAAGCACCTGACGACAAAACCGTGTATTACTTTGCTGGCATTGACGGTGCGCGTTTCAAACGTCCAGTTGAGCCCGGTGACCAGCTCATCATGGACGTGAGCCTGGATCGCATGAAGGCTGGCATCTTCAAATTCACGGGTACGACCCGTGTTGGTGACGCCCTGGCTTGCGAAGCGCAGCTGATGTGTACGATGCGTACCATTGCTTGAGCACCGAAGTCGCAGTGATGGGTATTCATTCAACCGCCATAGTAGATCCGCATGCCGAGCTTGACAGCACTGTCAGCGTCGGCCCGTACACAGTTATCGGCCCGCACGTCAAGATAGGCGCGGGTACATCCATTGGCCCGCACTGCGTGATTGAAGGTCACACGACGATTGGCCGTGACAACCGGATTTTTCAGTTCAATTCACTCGGTGCCATTCCGCAAGACAAAAAGTACGCGGGTGAGCCCTGTGAGCTGGTGATAGGCGATCGGAACACGATTCGTGAGTTTTGTACTTTCAATATCGGCTCACCGGGTGATGTTGGCATGACGCGTGTTGGTAACGACAACTGGATCATGGCCTATGTGCATTTGGCGCATGATTGTCAGGTTGCAAACCACACCATTTTTGCCAATAATTCGCAACTGGCAGGCCATGTGCATGTGGGTGACTGGGTAATCTTGGGTGGCTTTACGGTGGTACACCAGTTTGTGCGGCTGGGGGCACACAGCATGACGGCGATGTGTTCGCTGTTATTTGCTGATTTGCCGCCGTTCGTGATGGCTCAAGGTCAGCCCGCAGAGGCACGCACAATGAATCTTGAAGGCCTGCGCAGACGTGGCTTTTCACCCGAACGAATCGCGGCGGTCAAAGCCATGCACAAAGCCTTGTATCGCGAAGATTTGACCCTTGAGGCGGCACAAGTGCAAATTGCGGGCTTGACTGAAAAATATCCTGAGTCTTCGCCAGACGTCCGCATGATGCTCTCGTTTTTAGAGCAAACCTCGCCGCAGCGCGGTATCGTCCGGTAATTTTCAATGGAGAAAACGCCAACAATGGCGATGGTTGCTGGAGAAACCTCTGGCGATTTGCTTGCAAGTTTGTTACTTGACGGCCTAAAAAATCGTTGGCCCAAGCTGCAATCATTCGGTATCGGTGGGTCGCAAATGGCCAAGCGCGACTTTGACGCCTGGTGGCCCAGCGACAAACTGGCTGTTCGTGGCTATGTTGAGGTGCTGCGTCATTACCGCGAAATTATCGGTATCCGTGAGCAACTCAAAATCCGTTTGCTGGCCAACCCGCCAGATATTTTTATTGGTGTTGACGCACCAGACTTCAACCTTGACCTTGAAGCCACTCTAAAGGCGCAAGGTATCAAAACCGTGCATTTCGTCAGCCCGTCGATCTGGGCCTGGCGTGCCGACCGGGTTGAAAAAATCCGCCGCAGCGTTGACCATGTGTTGTGTATTTTCCCGTTTGAAGTGGCTCTGCTGGCCAAACATGGCATAGCCGCTACCTACGTCGGCCATCCGTTAGCCAACGTCATTCCCATGCAGCCAGACCGGGCGGCAGCACGCGCCGAGTTGGGTTTGAATGGTTCAGATACCGTCGTTGCTATCTTGCCCGGCAGTCGACAATCTGAAATTCAAGACCTCGCTAAACGATTTTTTCAGGCTGCAGCGCTTATCAATCAGGCGCAACCAGCTATTAAATTCATAGTTCCGGCGATCCTTGCGTTAAAACCTGTGATCGAACGCATGGCTAGCGAAGTGGGTGTGCAGAACCTGCAAATACTGGCTGGCCAGTCACACACCGCCCTTAGCGCCTGCGATGTGACTTTGATTGCCAGCGGCACAGCTACGCTGGAGGCTGCACTCTTCAAGCGTCCGATGGTGATTGCCTACAACATGAACTGGTTGTCGTGGCACATCATGCAGCGCAAGAAACTGCAACCCTGGGTGGGTTTACCTAATATTTTGTGTGAGGATTTTGTCGTCCCTGAACTCCTGCAGGGTGCCGCCACACCACAGGCGCTGGCTGATGCCGTTTTGCAATGGCTCGATACCAAGACCCGTGACCCTGCCAAAATAGTGGCCCTTGAACAACGCTTTACACGTCTGCACGCCCAGCTGCAGCGCGATACCTCCCAATTGGCGACCGATGCGATCGAAAAAATTCTTGAAGGCTGAGCAAGTCGTGCTGTCTTGGGACGCGCCTGGTTTGACGGCTGGCGTCGATGAGGCAGGGCGCGGCCCACTGATGGGACCGGTGGTCGCGGCTGCCGTGATTTTGGATGATTTGAATCCTATCAAAGGCTTGGCTGACTCGAAAAAGCTCACCGCTTTGCAGCGCGACAAGCTCTACGACGAAATCCGCGCCAAAGCACTGTGCTGTTCTGTTGCGCTAGCCACGGTTGAAGAAATTGATCAACTGAACATACTGCAAGCCACGATGCTGGCCATGAAACGGGCGGTAGAAGGCCTGCGCCTGAAACCCCACAAAGCACTGGTCGACGGCAATCGGCTTCCGGCCTTGAGCATGCTGGCTGAGGCGATTGTCAAAGGCGACGCGTTAGTCCCGGCTATTTCAGCCGCCTCGATTTTGGCCAAAGTCACCCGTGACCGCTGGTGTGCCGAATACCACTTGCTGTACCCGCAATACGGTTTTGCAGGCCATAAAGGCTATGGCACGGCGGCGCATTTGCTGGCTTTGCGCGCGCACGGTGCGTGCCCGCAACATCGCAAATCGTTTGCGCCTGTGGCGGCGGTGTTGTGATGGCCTCAAAGCTTGAGAGAATTACGTCAGCCAGCAACCCGCTGATCAAAGAGCTTCGAAAATTGTCAACCGACAATACGGCCTACCGAAAACAGGGTCGGGTCTGGCTGGAAGGCGATCATTTGTGCCGCGCCGCACTTTTGCGCGGTTTCAAGCCTGTTCTAGGCCTGTTTTCAGAGTCTTTTTGGGCTCAATACCAATCAATATGGTCGCATGAAGCTATTAAAAACATAGTAGTTCCAGATGCCCTGTTGGCGCAGATCAGTGGTCTGGAATCAGCAGCGAGCATGGGTTTTGTGATGGATTTGCCGGCCCAGCCAATGTTTCAGCCGACGGTGGCCAGCCTCATTCTTGACCGTGTGCAGGATGCTGGCAACGTCGGCTCGATGTTGCGCAGTGCGGCGGCGTTCGGCTTTGGTCAGGTGATTGCACTCAAAGGTACTGCAGCGCTGTGGTCGCCCAAGGTGCTGCGCGCCGGGATGGGGGCGCATTTTGGCTTGCAGTTGCTCGAAGGTGTTGAGCCTGATGCGCTGCAGGCGCTTAGCGTGCCGCTGGTCGTCACCAGTTCTCATGCGGGTGTCGTTTTAGGCCAAACCAGGCTGCCCACGCCCTGCGCTTGGGTCATGGGCCACGAAGGGCAGGGGGTGAGTGAACACCTGATGGCCCAAGCTGCCCTCAAAGTGCGCATTGCCCAACCAGGCGGTGAAGAGTCACTCAATGTGGCGGCTGCGGCAGCTATTTGCCTGCATTTCTCCTCTATGCAGACCTGACTTGGCGCAGTGAAAAGGCTATAATCAAAAGCTTTTCAAAACACAGCTAGCCCCAAGCGTAGATAAAGCATCAGGAAGCAAATTCCTCAAAAAAGCAGCTAAGCAGACCCTAAGTCGTCAGCGACGAAATGATGCGTCATGCAGCGCTTGGGTCAGCCGCAACCCATTCGTTATCCATCAGGAGGCTCCGTGCTTTTGTCTTTACAGGGATCATCTCAAACCAACCCCCAAGCAATTCTGGCGCTGGCTGACGGCACATTTTTCGTTGGCAATTCCATAGGTAGCGTTGGCCAGACAGTTGGTGAGGTGGTTTTTAACACCGCCATGTCGGGCTACCAGGAAATTTTGACTGACCCCAGCTACTGCCAGCAACTGGTTACGCTGACTTACCCGCACATCGGCAATTACGGTGTCAATGCTGAAGACGTGGAGTCTGAAAAAGTCTACGCTGCAGGCCTGATCATCAAAGACCTGCCACTGCTGGCGTCCAACTTTCGCATGTCCATGACTTTGTCCGAGTATTTGGTCAAAGAAGGCACTGTGGCGATTGCCAATATCGACACCCGCCAGTTGACCCGACATTTGCGCAGCAAAGGCGCGCAAAACGGCTGCATTCTGGCGCTGGCTGTGGGTGAAGTCGCCTCCAGGGCAGCGATAGACAAAGCCATCGCCCTGGCCATGGCTGCACCCAGCATGGCCGGGCTTGACCTGGCCAAAGTCGTGTCATGCCAACAGACCTATCAATGGACGCAAACCGAATGGAAATTGAATAACCTGGATGGCAAGCCCGGTTACGGTGTGCAAACAGCACCTGAGTTCCATGTCGTTGCCTATGACTTTGGCGTGAAAAAAAACATCCTGCGCATGATGGCTGAGCGAGGCGCGCGTGTCACTGTGGTGCCTGCACAAACGCCGGCTGCCAACGTGCTTAAACTCAAGCCGGACGGTATTTTCCTGGCCAACGGCCCGGGTGACCCGGAACCCTGCGACTACGCGATTGCGGCTGTGCGCGAACTGATTGAAACCGGCATCCCCACTTTCGGCATTTGCCTGGGCCACCAGATCATGGCCCTGGCCAGTGGTGCCAAAACTTTCAAAATGAAGTTCGGCCACCACGGTGCAAACCATCCCGTCAAGGACCTCGACAATGGTCGCGTCAGCATCACCAGCCAGAACCACGGTTTTGCAGTCGATGAAAAAAGCCTGCCCGCTAACTTGCGTCCCACGCACATCAGCCTGTTCGACGGCACGCTGCAGGGCTTGGCGCGTACCGACAAACCGGCCTTCTGTTTCCAGGGTCATCCGGAGGCATCGCCCGGGCCGCATGACATTTCGTATTTATTTGATCGCTTCACGGCGTTGATGGAAAAGCATAAAAATGCCTAAACGCACTGACATTAAATCCGTCCTCATCATCGGCGCCGGCCCCATCATCATTGGCCAGGCCTGTGAGTTTGACTACTCCGGCGTGCAGGCCTGCAAAGCTCTGCGGGAAGAGGGCTACAAGGTCATTTTGATCAACAGCAACCCGGCCACCATCATGACCGACCCAGCCACGGCGGACGTCACGTACATCGAGCCTATTACTTGGCAGACGGTTGAAAAAATCATCGCCAAAGAAAAGCCCGACGCGATTTTGCCGACCATGGGCGGGCAAACAGCGCTCAATTGCGCGCTGGATTTGTGGCACAACGGGGTGCTGGAAAAGTACCAGGTCGAGCTGATTGGTGCCAAACCAGAAGCCATTGACAAAGCTGAAGACCGCCTGAAGTTCAAAGACGCGATGACCAAAATCGGTTTGGGCTCAGCCCGCTCTGGTATTGCACATTCGCTTGATGAAGCCTGGGCCGTGCAAAAAACGCTGGGTTTCCCAACCGTCATTCGCCCCAGCTTCACATTGGGCGGCACCGGCGGCGGCATTGCCTATAACTCTGAGGAGTTTGAGGAAATCTGCAAACGTGGACTGGAAGCGTCTCCTACCAAAGAGCTACTGATTGAAGAGTCACTGCTGGGCTGGAAAGAGTACGAGATGGAAGTCGTGCGTGACACGGCGGACAACTGCATCATCGTCTGCTCGATTGAAAACCTGGACCCGATGGGCGTGCATACCGGTGACTCCATCACGGTAGCCCCGGCGCAAACCTTGAGTGACAAGGAATACCAGATTTTGCGCAATGCATCGCTGGCGGTGCTGCGTGAGATTGGTGTGGACACCGGCGGCTCGAACGTGCAGTTCTCCATCAACCCTGTCGATGGCCGCATGGTGGTGATTGAGATGAACCCGCGTGTCTCGCGTTCATCAGCACTGGCATCAAAAGCCACAGGTTTCCCGATTGCCAAAGTCGCGGCCAAGCTGGCTGTGGGCTACACACTTGATGAGCTGCGTAACGAGATTACCGGTGGCGCAACTCCTGCGTCATTTGAGCCCAGCATTGACTACGTGGTGACGAAAATCCCGCGTTTTGCGTTTGAAAAATTCCCAACTGCCGATTCGCGTTTGACTACGCAAATGAAGTCCGTCGGTGAAGTGATGGCCATGGGTCGGACCTTTCAAGAGTCCTTTCAAAAGGCCCTGCGCGGACTCGAAGTGGGCGTCGACGGCATGAACGAGAAAACCCAGGACCGTGAAGTGCTGGAAAAGGAGCTGGGCGCGCCCGGCCCTGACCGCATCTGGTACGTGGGCGATGCGTTTGCCATGGGCATGAGCGTGGACGAAGTCTTCGCGCTGACCAAAATTGATCCCTGGTTTTTGGTGCAGATCGAGCAAATCGTCAAGATTGAGCTGGAACTTGAGACGACTTCTCTCGACAAGATTGATGCGGGCACACTACGTGCGCTGAAGCAAAAAGGCTTTTCAGACCGTCGTCTGGCCAAGCAGCTTAAAACCACCGACACTGCGATCCGTGAACGTCGTAAAGCGCTGGGTGTTCGCCCTGTGTATAAACGTGTAGACACCTGCGCTGCGGAGTTCGCAACTGACACTGCTTACCTTTATTCAACCTACGAGGCCGAGGGTTCAGAGTGCGAAGCCGAACCCACCAACAAGAAAAAAATCATGGTGCTGGGTGGGGGGCCTAACCGGATTGGGCAGGGCATAGAGTTTGACTATTGTTGTGTTCATGCTGCGTTAGCCATGCGCGACGACGGCTACGAGACCATCATGGTCAACTGCAACCCAGAAACCGTTTCTACCGATTACGACACGTCTGATCGCCTTTATTTTGAGCCGCTGACTCTGGAAGACGTGCTGGAGATTGTCGATAAAGAAAAGCCTTATGGTGTGATCGTGCAGTACGGCGGGCAAACGCCTCTCAAACTGGCTTTGGACCTGGAGCGCAACGGCGTGCCCATCATCGGCACCTCCCCCGACATGATTGACGCTGCGGAAGACCGTGAGCGCTTCTCCGCACTGCTGCACGAGCTGGCACTGAAGCAGCCGCCCAACGCTACTGCGCGTACCGAACCTGAAGCGTTAGAGAAAGCTGCCACGCTCGGCTACCCATTGGTGGTACGCCCCAGTTACGTGCTGGGTGGCCGCGCGATGGAAATTGTGCACGAGCAGCGCGACCTGGAGCGCTACATGCGCGAAGCCGTCAAGGTCAGCCATGACTCGCCGGTACTGCTTGACCGCTTTTTAAACGACGCGATTGAATGCGACGTGGACTGCATTCGTGACGACACGGGCGCGACCTTTATCGGCGGCGTGATGGAGCACATCGAGCAAGCCGGCGTTCATAGCGGTGACTCGGCCTGCTCACTTCCACCTTATTCATTAAAAGCAGAGACGATCAACGAGATCAAGCGGCAGACCGCCGCCATGGCCGCTGCGTTGAACGTGGTCGGCTTGATGAATGTGCAGTTTGCGATTCAACATGTGGATGGACAGGACGTGATTTACGTGCTGGAAGTCAACCCACGTGCATCGCGCACCGTGCCCTTTGTCAGCAAGGCCACAGGCATCCAGCTGGCTAAAGTTGCCGCGCGCTGCATGGTCGGCCAGTCGTTGGCGTCGCAAGGAATTACCAAAGAAGTCACGCCGCCTTATTTCAGCGTCAAAGAAGCCGTGTTCCCGTTTGTTAAATTTCCCGGCGTGGACACGATTCTCGGCCCCGAGATGAAGTCAACCGGCGAGGTCATGGGCGTGGGCAAAACCTTTGGTGAGGCGTTTGTCAAATCGCAACTCGGGGCAGGCACCAAATTGCCGACCGCTGGCAAAGTGTTTTTAACCGTTAAAAATAATGATAAACCGCGTGCAATCGAGGTGGCTCGTGCGTTATCTGCTATGAAGTTTGAAATCGTGGCGACCAAAGGCACGGCTGCGGCGATTAACGCAGCAGGCATTGCCTGCGGCGTGGTGAACAAGGTCACAGAAGGCCGCCCCCATGTGGTTGACATGATCAAAAACAACGAGATAGCGCTGGTCATCAACACGGTTGAAGAGCGGCGCAATGCGATTGCTGATTCACGGCAAATCCGTACCTCGTCGCTGCTGGCGCGGGTCACGACTTTCACCACGATTGCCGGCGCAGAGGCGGCTGTTGAGGGCATGAAGTATCTGGACAACATGAGCGTCATTTCAGTACAAGAGATGCATGCCCAGCTGGGCTGATGCCTTGATAATTTGAATTAAACTTGCCCTTATCGTAGATAGATTAACGCCGCCACAGGGCAACCCGTGGCGGTTTCGCTTTTAAAGAAACTCACCATGGCCACCATTCCAGTCACCAAGATCGGCGCTGAAAAACTCAAGGCTGAGCTGCACCAGCTTAAAACCGTTGACCGCCCCTGGGTCATCAACGCGATTTCTGAAGCGCGCGCCCAAGGCGATTTGAGCGAGAACGCCGAATATGAAGCCGCCAAAAATCGCCAAGGTTTTGTTGAAGGCCGGATTCAGGAGATCGAAGGCAAGTTGTCTGTGGCGCAAATCATTGACCCATCAGAGATGGACGCGGGCGGCAAGGTGGTGTTTGGCTCAACGATTGAACTGGAAGACGAAGAAAGTGGCAACAAAGTCACCTACCAGATCGTCGGTGAAGATGAAGCTGACATCAAGTTTGGCCGCGTCAACATCAACTCACCCATTGCGCGCGCGTTGATTGGCAAAGACGAAGGCGATTCGGTTGAATTTCAAGCGCCAGGCGGACTAAAGCGCTACGAAATCATCGCTGTCATGTATCTGTAGGTCATGCGTTATCGCTTTGGACTGATGTTTGCTGCCTTGTGGTGGGGCAGCTTGACCGCTCTGGGCTTTGTGGTCGTGCCCATGCTCTTCACCCACCTGCCCAGCCCGGCAGCGGCAGGGCAGATGGCTGCCAAGCTTTTTACCGCTCAAACCTGGCTAAGTATTGGCTGTGCGATGTTTCTGCTGTTGATTTACAACCAAAAAGAAGCTGTAGACCAAGATAAACGGGCGCAAGCAGCTATTAAATTTAGGCTATGTCCTCGTTAACTGTTGAAGCGACTTGATTCCAAGAGAAGCGGCCAAGAACGCAGCAGCAGAGTTGGTGTCATGGTTT
>JAYVPR010000021.1:0-2830 GCA_043757245.1 Polaromonas sp.
CTGTATGCAGCGTCGCCCGGGTGGTGGAATTGGTAGACGCACGGGACTCAAAATCCCGCGCCGCAAGGCGTGCCGGTTCGATTCCGGCCCCGGGCACCACAACTCAGTGGTCACAACATCTTTTCTGCATCCCGAACCGCACGCCTTTGGCGAAATTGACGAAGCGCATGAATGCGCGGGTTCGATTCCGGCATCTGGCACCAAATACAGGCCCTTGCATCATGGAAGGGCCTTTTTTTGTGGTCGGATGAAAACGCAGATACTATTGCTCCGGCCCGATGACGTATTGAGTTTCCGTTCGGGCTGAGCCTGTCGAAGCCTGGCTAGCACAGGCAAACCCAACGACCAAGCTCAAGGCGAACGGATAAAGGAATTCAGGCTTCACAAGACCGGATCAATAGTAACCATGATTTCAGCGAACAAACCACCCCTTTATCAACTCCAAGCCTGGCAGGCAGCTGCCCTGCTGGCCCGCCGCGAACTCAGTGCCGTCGATCTGGTCCGCGCCTGCCTGGACCGCATCGCCGAACGCGAGCCACAAGTCCAGGCCTTTGTACGCCTGGATGCGGACGCCGCGCTCGATGCAGCGCGGGCGCTCGACGCCGGCCCGCTTCGCGGCCTGCTGCACGGCCTGCCGTTTGGCGTGAAGGATTTATTGGACACCGCTGACCTGCCTACGGGCTATGGCTCACCAATTTATGCCGGACAGCAGCCGCTGGCCGATGCGGCAGCCGTCGCGCTGTGCCGCGAAGCTGGTGCGGTGCTGCTCGGCAAAACCGTGACCACGGAGCTGGCCAATATGTTTCCCGGCGTCACTCGCAATCCGCACAATCCGGCGCACACCCCGGGCGGCTCGTCCAGCGGCTCGGCTGCTGCCGTGGCCGACGGCATGTTGCCACTGGCGCTGGGCACACAAACGGCAGGTTCGTTGATTCGTCCGGCGGCTTTTTGCGGTGTGGTCGGCTACAAACCCAGCCACAACCGGGTGCCCAAAGCCGGCGTCAAAAGCCTGTCGGAGACGCTGGACACCATCGGCGGTTTTGCGCGCAGCGTGCGCGATGTGGCGCTGCTGGGCGCGGTGCTGACGGGCGATGCGCGGCTAGCCGACCCGGCGGCTTTCGAGCAGGCCGCTGCGCCGCGCATCGGCCTGTGCCAGACGCCTGACTGGGCTCAGGCCGACAGCGACACTCAGGCAGCCTGGTCACAGGCCGAAAAAGTGCTGTCCGGCCACAGTACGCCACTGGCGCTGCCACCGGCGCTGTCGGGTCTTGTCGCCGTACAAAAGGCGGTTCAAGCCTTCGAGACGGCCCGTTCGCTCAGCCATGAGCGGCTGCACCACATCGACAAGCTCAGCGCGCCGCTGCGGGCGTTGATCGCCGACGGCCTGGCCATAAGCGGCGAGGCGCATGCGCGCAACCTACAGGCTACCGCGGAGGCGCGGCAGCAGGTTCACGCGCTGTTCGGACCGTACGATGTGATACTCGCTCCCAGCAGCATCGGAGAGGCCCCGGTCGGGCTGGACGGCACTGGAGACCCGCTGTTTTGCCGTGGCTGGACACTGCTTGGCTTGCCCTGCGTGCACCTGCCTTTTGCGCGCGGGCACAACGGCTTGCCGGTGGGGCTGCAACTGGTCGGCGCTTTTGGCGACGACCACCGGCTGCTGGCCGCCGCGCATTGGGTACATCAGCGCCTAGCAGCCTGATTTTCAAAAGCTGGCAGCGGCTGTAGCTGCCGCTTTTTTAGTCACCTTTTTGCCAATGAATATATGCGCTATTAGCTCCTGATTTAGGAGCAGTAAAACCTTGATGCTCAATCCCTCAATCCCTCATTGATGGTTGGGTAGCGCAGCTTCAGACGTAGCTCCAGCTTGAGTCGCCGGTTGTCTAACCGCCTTGACTCGCTCATAAAACTTAACTGCATGACGGGCAGTTGTACTTTTGCATCCATACGGGAAATGCGGGGTGGGCGTGGCAAGCCGTACAGGTCTGCACAAAGGTCAAAGTAGTCGCCCATCTTTAAATCAGTGTCGTCGCTGGCGTTCGTGATGCGCTGCGGTTTGCCCAAGCGCATGGCCGCCAAACAGGCACGTGCCAAGTCATCAGCATGAATGTGGTTGGTGTACACGTCTTCACTGACAGCCAGTACCGGCGTGCCTTTGAGCAAACGCCCGCGCGGCGTGCCGCCTTCGCGGTCAGGTGCATAAATGCCGGGGATGCGCAAAATATGAATCGGTACCCCCGCGCTGCGACCAAACCAGCGCAGCTGCGCTTCAGCATCGACCCGCCTGTGCGCGCGGGATGTGCCTGGGTCAACTTGCCGCGTCTCTGTCACCCACTGGCCCTGGCAGTCGCCATACACGCCGCTGGTTGAGCCGTAGACGAGTGCTTGCGGCAGGCCGCGCAGCCGCAGGGCGCTCAGCAAGGCACGGGTACGCGGATCGTTTTTTGCATGCACCTCGTCATTCGGCGGCGGTGCCAAATGCACCACGTGTGTCGCCAAGCCTGCCAGTCGGCGCAGCGTAGCGGCATCATCAAGATTACCCAACAGCGGTGTGATGCTTCGCCCTCGAAATTCAGACACGCGCGAGCTGGACGAAGTGAGCGCCATCACGCGGACACGGCCAGGCAGCAAGCGGGCCACGCGAAGGCCCACATCGCCGCAGCCGATGATCAAAATGCGTTGACGGCGAAAGCGTGCGGGCAGTGCGCCCAAGGGGTTTGAATTTGAGGGCAAAATTAGGGTCATCCAAAAGTCAATCTGACAAGCATAACGAACAGGACATGAAGCCATGAGTTTTAACATCACCGTGCAACCCAGCGGGCGCACCTAT
>JAYVPR010000022.1:0-2811 GCA_043757245.1 Polaromonas sp.
TTTTGGAGCGAGCGGGTCATTGAGCTCGACGCCATGAACCCGCAAGTCGCCGCCCGCCTGGCCCGAGCGCTCGACCGATGGCGCAAGCTGGCAGAACCCTACCGCAGTGCTGCCCGGGAAGCAATTGCGCGGGTCGCTGCCAGGCATGATTTGAGCAAAGACACGCTTGAAGTTGTGACACGCGCCTTGGCTGGTTAGTTTTTGCCGTTCGGGCTGAGCTTGTCGAAGCCATGAGCCGATCCTTCGACAGACTCAGGACGAACGGTTAACAAAGGTACTTTTTATTTATGTCACAAAAAATCTCCCTCACCCGCTACCTGGTTGAACAACAGCGCCAGGACGGGCACATCCCTCCCGAGCTGCGCCTGCTGCTTGAAGTGGTGGCCCGAGCCTGCAAAAGCATCAGCCAGGCCGTCAACAAAGGTGCACTCGGCGGCGAGGCCAGCATTTTGGGCTCCGCTGGCAGTGAAAATGTGCAGGGCGAGGTGCAAAAAAAGCTCGACATCATCGCCAACGAAGTATTGATTGAAGCCAACGAATGGGGTGGGCATTTGGCGGCCATGGCGAGCGAGGAGATGGACGGCATTTACGTCGTTCCCAACCGCTACCCCCAAGGCGAATACCTGCTGCTGTTTGACCCGCTTGACGGCTCCAGCAATATCGATGTCAACGCCAGCATTGGCACCATCTTCAGCGTGCTGAAAATGCCCAACGACGACCGTGGTGTGGACGAAAGCGACTTCCTGCAGGCCGGCAACAAGCAGGTGGCCGCGGGCTACTGCATCTATGGCCCACAGACCACGCTGGTGCTGACGGTAGGCGACGGTGTGGCCATGTTCACGCTGGACCGCGAACAGGGCTCGTTTGTGCTGATCGAGGAGAACGTGCGGATCCCCGAAGACACAAAAGAGTTCGCCATCAACATGAGCAATATGCGGCACTGGGATGCCCCTGTCAAACGCTATGTGGACGAACTGCTGGCCGGTAAAGACGGCCCGCGCGGCAAGGACTTCAACATGCGCTGGGTGGCCGCCATGGTGGCCGACGTGCACCGCATACTGTGCCGCGGCGGCGTCTTTTTGTACCCCTGGGACAAACGCGAACCAGAAAAGGCCGGCAAACTGCGCCTGATGTACGAAGCCAACCCCATGAGCTGGCTGGTAGAGCAAGCTGGCGGTGCATCGACCAACGGCAAACAACGCATCATGGACTTGCAACCCACCAAATTGCACGAGCGGGTGAGTGTGGTGCTCGGCTCAAAAAACGAAGTTGAGCGGGTTACCAGCTATCACCTTGGCAAGCAGTAACGAGTAACGCTTCCAGTAGTAACGCTCCCATATCTCACTAAAAAAAGCCGCTGTTGCGGCCTTTTTTATTGTTGGCTAACGACAATTTCTGCTCTTGCGCGTAGCGTTGTAAGAGAAAGCCCTGTGTAACAAATCTCGCTGCCAAACGGTGCAAATAATGGCTGCGCTTCGTGTGTTTAACCGCGGCACGACCAGCTACAAAAGCAGCCGCATAAAAAAAGAAAGAATCATCATGAACTTACAACCCTTACGCTCTAACGTACTAAAAATATTGTTCGCAGTAGTGTCCTTTGGGCAACTGGCCTTTGTCCCGACAACGGCGTTGGCGCAACAACCCATACAGCAACGTTATGTATCGCCGACCATTAGCGGCCTTGACGTCCAGCAAGTCGAGCGCCTCAGCCCCGGCAGCGAAATGGTCTTCACGCTCTACGGCACACCGGGCGCCGATGCGCGTATCAATATTGAAGGTATCAATGGGCAATACCTGCTGCCCGAAGTAGAACCCGATGTGTACGTCGGCGCCTATACCATTCGCAGCTACGACAGAATCTCTGCCAGCAGCATGGTGACAGCCAACCTGCGCCTGGGCAACGAAGTAGCCACCGCCGTGCTGGACGAATCACTGCTGGCAGGCGCGCCGTGGCGCACTCAGTCGGGCAGTGTGCCCTCAGGTCTTGCGCCGCGTATTGAAAGCTTCACCGTCGCGCCGATCAGCCGCATTGAGCCGGGCTCGGAGTTGTTCTTTGCGCTTGCCGGCACACCCGGCGGCAAGGCCAGCGTTCGCGTCAACGGTATGGAGGGCAAAGTCTTTCTTGATGAAACTACAGCTGGAAACTACCAAGGCAGCTACACCGTCAAGTCGCGCGACCGCATTACCCCAAATTCACGCGTAGCGGCTAACCTGCGTGCTGGCAATCGCGAGACCGAATCAGTGTTGCGTGAATTACTTGTAGGCACAAGCGCAGTAAGCCCTGGCAGCCTAGCTGCCCTGCCCGTCCGGGTTTGCGCGAATTGCGGCACGGTAGAAGCCGTCAACACCATTCAAGTCAAAGGTGATGGCAGCTACATCGGCCTGATAGGCGGGGGGATTGCAGGCGCCGTGCTCGGCAGCCAAATCGGCGACGGTCGTGGCAGGACGGCAGCCCAGGTACTGGGTGCTGCAGGCGGTGCACTTGCTGGCCGCGAGATAGAGAGAAACGTCAAGAAAAACACCCACTACGAGGTTGTAACCCGCCTGGAAAGTGGCGGTACACAGACCGTCACCTACGCCACACCACCACCTTTTAAAATGGGCGACCGGGTAAGAATTGAAGGTAACGTGCTGGTGGCGAATTAAAAAACAGCCCTGTCGATGCGACAAAGTCGCTTGCTACGCCGGGCTATAATTGTGGGCTAAATTAAAAAAAGCCGGTGTAGCTCAGTCGGTAGAGCAGCTCATTCGTAATGAGAAGGTCGGGTGTTCGATTCATCTCTCCGGCACCAATACAGATAAGGGTTCATT
>JAYVPR010000023.1:0-2809 GCA_043757245.1 Polaromonas sp.
AAAAATAGCCTAGAGGGGTAAGCCTCTAAGCTATTGTTCTAGAACGTTAATTCTGGTGCGGCTGGCAGGAATTGAACCCACGACCCCTTGGTTCGTAGCCAAGTACTCTATCCAACTGAGCTACAGCCGCGAAGCCTCGTATTATAGCGCATTCAAAAACGTGAGTTGGTGGGCCGTCACAGACTTGAACTGTGGACCAAAGGATTATGAGTCCTCTGCTCTAACCAACTGAGCTAACGGCCCGAACCAAACTGTATTGTAAGTGCCTACTTGCTGTGACTGAGTGCAGTGCTGACCAGCTTGGACGTGATGTCGACGATCTGGATCATTTTTTCATACGGCATGCGCATGGGGCCTATCACGCCAAGTGTGCCGACGACCTGGCCGTCTACCTCGTAGGGGGCTGTCACGACTGACAGTTCCTGGTACGGGATAACCTGGCTTTCGCCACCAATGTAGATGCGCACGCCTTCGGCCCGGCTGGAGACATCGAGCAATTTCATGAGTTGGGCTTTTTGCTCGAACAAGTCAAACAGTTTGCGCAGATTGCCCATGTCGTTTGAAAAGTCACTGACGGCGAGCAGGTTTCTCTCCCCCGATACAACGACCTCATCACGCGACTCTATGGCTTCAGAGCTGACTTGTACCGCCGTTTGCATCAGCACAGCTATCTCGCCACGCAGCGCTTCAACTTCGTTTTTAATGCGCTCGCGCACCTCCTCAATCGCCATGCCGGCATAGTGTGAATTTAAAAAGTTTGCTGCCTCGATCAGCTGGGATTGGGTGTAGTCAGCCTCAGTAAAAATAACGCGGTTTTGCACATCACCGTCCGGCGAGACGATGATGACCAAAAAGCGCCGCTCTGACAATCGTAAAAACTCAATGTGTCTGAACACCGAGCTGCGTCGGGGGGCCATGACGACACCCACAAACTGCGACAAACTGGACAGCATGTGTGCGGCGCTACTGAGTACTTTTTGCGGCTGGTCGGGCGCCAGGCGTTGCGCACCCAGGCCGGATGCGTTCATGAAGGGGGCCGTCTGTGTGGTCAGCATGGTGTCGACAAACAACCTGTAGCCAAGCGCCGTTGGAATGCGGCCTGCAGAGGTGTGCGGGCTGACAATCAGGCCCAGCTCTTCCAGGTCACTCATCACGTTGCGGATGGTAGCGGGCGACAGCTCCAGACCTGATGCTTTGGACAGCGTACGCGAACCGACCGGCTGCCCATCAGCAATGTAACGCTCTACGAGAGCTTTTAACAACAGTCTTGCACGATCATCCAGCATGTGGTCATTCTACGGAGCTTGTCAGTGGCACTTCCAGTATCTTGTGATGTAATTTGACAATGAAGTCGCAATTTCGTCATGTCGCGCTCGTCGGCAAATACCACGCCCCCGGCTCACGCTCGGCTTTGGACAGCATTGCGCAATTTTTAAATGCGCAGGGCTGTGACATTGCGATTGAAAAAGACACCGCCATCAGCACGGGGCTCACGCAATACCCGATCCTGGATGTCGCGGCCATCGGCGCGCAGTGTGATTTGGCGCTGGTGGTGGGCGGTGACGGCACCATGCTGGGCATCGGTCGCTTACTGGCCAAGTTTGGCGTGCCACTGATCGGCATCAATCAGGGACGGCTGGGTTTTATCACTGACATTGCGTTTGAAGACTACCAGACCGTTTTAGCGCCGATGCTTCGTGGCGATTTTGAAGAAGATCGCCGCTGGATGATGCAGGCTCAGGTAATGCGTGATGGGCGCTGCGTGTTTAACGCCACTGCCATGAACGATGTGGTGGTCAACCGCGGCGCAACTTCGGGCATGGTCGAGTTGCGGGTTGAAGTGGACGGGCGTTTTTTGGCAAACCAGCGTGCTGATGGCTTGATCATTGCATCCCCCACGGGCTCAACGGCGTATGCACTGTCAGCTGGCGGGCCATTGCTGCACCCGTCGATTGCGGGTTGGGTGTTGGTGCCGATTGCGCCTCACACCTTGTCAAACAGACCGATCGTGCTGTCAGACACCGGCGAGATCACCGTCGAAATCGTCGCCGGTCGGGATGCCAGCGCCAACTTTGACATGCAGTCTCTGGCCAGCCTGATGCATGGCGACCGGATCACCGTTAAACGCTCTGACTACCAGATGCGGTTTTTGCACCCCAAGGGCTGGAGCTACTTTGACACGCTGCGCAAAAAACTCCACTGGAACGAAGGCGTGGCATGAGCCTGAAAAGCATTTCACTGCGCGACTTTGTGATCGTCCACACGCTTGATTTGGATCTGGCAGGCGGCTTTACCGTGCTGACGGGTGAAACTGGGGCGGGAAAGTCCATACTGATCGATGCACTGCAACTGGCATTGGGCGCGCGCGCTGATGCAGGTGTGGTGCGCGAAGGCGCACAGCGCTGCGACATCAGTGCTGAATTTGACAGCCCGCCAGCGCTTGCGCACTGGCTCGATGTTGCTGGTTTTACCGGCAATGACAACTTGCTGCTAAGGCGTACTGTAGATACGCAAGGCAAAAGCCGAGCCTGGATCAACGGCAGTGCAGCCACAGCTTCACAGCTCAAGGAAATAGCCGACAAGCTGGTTGATATTCATGGCCAGCACGCCTGGCAAAGCCTGACGCGGCCAGACGCGGTGCGCGGCCTGCTGGACTCTTATGGCAGCGTGCCTACCGAGCGTTTGGCAAACCACTGGCACGATTGGCGGCTGACGCAAAAAACTTTGCTCGACGCGCGCAGCGCGCAGAGTAGCTTGCAGCGTGAACGCGAGCGTCTGAGCTGGCAGATCGGTGAGCTGGACAAATTGG
>JAYVPR010000024.1:0-2791 GCA_043757245.1 Polaromonas sp.
CGCCATCGCCAAAGCCATAACGCTTCTTGAATCAACCCGAGCGGATCACCGACTTGAAGCGGACGAGCTTTTAACCACATTACTCCCCCACACCGGCAAATCCTTTCGCCTGGGTATCAGCGGCGTGCCAGGCGTCGGTAAATCCACCTTTATCGAAGTGCTGGGCCTGTACCTCATCAAGCAAGGTCACCGCGTGGCGGTGCTGACGATTGACCCATCATCTACTGTGTCCGGCGGTTCTATTCTTGGCGACAAGACACGGATGGAAATGCTGTCTGTCAATGAGATGGCCTACATCCGCCCCAGCCCATCCAGCGGCACATTGGGCGGCGTGGCTGAAAAAACTCGCGAAGCGATGCTGGTCTGTGAGGCTGCAGGCTATGACGTGGTGATGGTTGAAACCGTAGGCGTTGGGCAGTCTGAAACTGCCGTGGCCAACATGACCGACATGTTTGTACTGATGCAGTTGCCCAATGCGGGTGACGACTTGCAGGCGATTAAAAAAGGGGTGATGGAACTGGCCGACTTGGTCGTCATCAACAAGGCTGACATTGACGCAATAGCCGCCCAGCGTGCGCAATTGCAAATCACGTCGGCCATGCAACTGCTGGGTATGTTCAGTGGCTATGTTGAAACCAACTGGCACCCCAAAGCGATCCAGCTAAGCGCATTGAAGGGCGAGGGCGTGGAGGCTTTCTGGGCCGAGGTGCTGGACTTTAAGGCGCGGCAAACAGCCAACGGCAAGCTGGCGGCGCGTCGCCAGCAGCAGTCACTCAGCTGGATGTGGGAGCGCATTGATGCGGGGCTCAAGCTGGCCTTCAAACAAGACCCGGCAGTTAGCCGATTGCTGCCTGAATTGCTTGCCCAAGTCGCCAGTGGGCATGTTCCAGCCTCTACAGCAGCACGAAATCTGCTTGTAGCCCAATCAAATCGGTCGAAAGCAGCTACTGAATAAATAGCAAAAATTAATCAACAGAAAACAACTATGCAAGACATTCTTGAAAAACTAGAACAAAAACGCGCCGCTGCCCGACTCGGTGGCGGCCAAAAACGCATTGACGCGCAGCACGGCAAAGGCAAGCTCACTGCGCGTGAGCGGCTGGAGCTGCTGCTCGACGAAGGTACGTTTGAAGAGTGGGACATGTTTGTTGAGCACCGCTGCACAGACTTTGGCATGGCTGACAACCGCCCGCCGGGTGACGGTGTGGTCACGGGCTACGGCATGATCAATGGCCGTCTGGTGTTTGTGTTTAGCCAGGATTTCACCGTGTTTGGCGGCGCACTCAGCGAGGCGCATGCCGAGAAAATCTGCAAGGTGATGGACCAGGCCATGAAGGTAGGCGCGCCAGTGATTGGCCTGAACGATTCTGGCGGCGCGCGCATTCAAGAAGGCGTAGCTTCCCTTGGTGGCTATGCTGATATTTTTCAAAAGAACATGCTTGCCAGCGGCGTGATTCCGCAAATCAGCATGATCATGGGGCCCAGCGCAGGCGGTGCGGTGTATAGCCCGGCCATCACCGATTTTATTTTCATGGTCAAAGACTCAAGCTACATGTTTGTGACGGGCCCCGAGGTGGTCAAAACCGTGACGCATGAAAGTGTGACGGCCGAGGAACTGGGCGGCGCCATTACCCACACCACGAAAAGCGGCGTGGCTGATTTGGCGTTTGACAACGATGTTGAGGCACTCCTGATGCTGCGTCGCCTGTACAACTACCTGCCTTTGAATAATCGCGAAAAAGCCCCGGTGCGCCCCAGCGCCGACCCGGCCAACCGCATGGACCTGAGCCTGGACACGCTGGTACCAGAGAACGCCAACAAGCCTTACGACATGAAGGAACTCATTGTCAAAACTGTAGACGATGGCGACTTTTTTGAAATTCAACCCGAGTACGCCAAAAATATCATCATCGGTTTTGCACGCATGGAAGGCCAAACCATTGGCATCGTTGCCAATCAGCCGCTGGTGCTGGCCGGTTGCCTGGATATCAAATCTTCCATCAAGGCTGCGCGCTTTGTACGATTTTGCGATGCCTTCAATATTCCCGTCATCACGTTTGTGGATGTGCCTGGTTTTATGCCCGGCACATCGCAGGAGTACGGCGGCATCATCAAGCATGGCGCGAAGCTGTTGTACGCGTACGCCGAATGCACAGTGCCAAAAATCACCGTCATCACGCGCAAGGCCTATGGCGGCGCCTACGATGTGATGTCATCCAAACACCTGCGCGGTGATGTCAACTTTGCCTGGCCGAATGCCGAGATTGCCGTGATGGGTGCCAAGGGCGCGGTTGAAATTATTTTCCGTGAAGACAAGGGCGACCCGGTCAAGCTGGCGGCGCGGGAGGCTGAATACAAAGAGCGCTTTGCCAATCCATTTATTGCCAGCGCGCGCGGCTTCATTGACGATGTGATCTTGCCGCATGAAACACGCAAGCGTATTTGTCGGTCACTGGTCATGTTGCGGGATAAAAAGCTTGAGAACCCGTGGCGCAAGCATGGGAATATTCCGTTGTGATGATTTCTAGCTTTATGTTGCGCGCCTTGTGGAGTGGGCTGGCTACGCGTTTTGCTTCGTGTCCCCCGCGCTTCGCGCTCCTCCTTGACCTCCGAAAAACGCGCAGCCAGCCCATTTTTATTGAGCTGGTTTCAGTTGCTCTAAAAAACACGCTAGCTGTAGCAGCGGGCACGGCGTGTCTGCCGCAGCGAAGTCAAGGAGGAGGCCGAAGGCCGGGGGACATGAGCGGAGGTAGATACGCCGTGCCCGTTGCGGGTTTAGACGCACAGCGCG
>JAYVPR010000025.1:0-2784 GCA_043757245.1 Polaromonas sp.
AAAGGCTGGTGGTCAAAAATGGCTTCGCGCAACCGCTCGGTACCATAGGGAATCGCGCCATGCTCCATCCAGGCGCGCAGACTCCACCACTCCCCACCAGCTTCGCGTACTTCGGCAGGCAGGTCAGCATCACGCAGGTCTGAAAAGTCAATCGACAGCGGGTTCCAGGCCAGGTCACGTGCCTGCTCGCAAAGCCGCCAGACTTCCGGGTATTCAATCTCCGACTTGATCGGGTAGGGGTTGGGAACAGGGTTCAGTTCCTCCAGGAGCGAAGCTTGCATGACAGTGCTTTCCTGCGGATTTGGTTAATAACAGAGGAGTTATTTTGAGGCCGTGCGGCAAACCCGTCTAATACCGTTTGAGTGGCGTGGTGATAGTCAAAACGAATCACCGGCAGTAAAATCAGAAAATGGATTTACGCCAGCTCAGACAATTTGTTGCGATTGCCGAAGAACGCAGCTTCCGGCGTGCGGCGGAGCGACTGCATGTGTCACAACCACCTCTGAGCATTGCCGTACAGCGGCTGGAAGCAGACGTGGGTGTGGCGCTGCTGGACCGCACCCGCCACCATGTGCGCCTGACGGTGGCTGGCGAGGCTTTCTTGCGCGAAGCCAAGCGAACGCTGGCACATGCCCAGTTGTCGATTGAGATTGCGCAACGGGCGGCTGCCGGCAAGCTGGGCACGCTGCGCCTGTCATTTGTGCCGAGTGCTGCGCTCAATGTCGTGCCCGGCCTGCTGCGCGCCTTTCGGCAAGACTACCCCGATGTGACGCTGGTGCTGACAAGCGACACCACATCGCAGCAAAAGGCAACGCTGCTAAGCGGTGCCAGCGATGTCGGTATTGTGGTGCCGCCACTGCATGATGCCGGAGACTTTCGGGTGGACAGTTTTTGCAACCAGGAACTGATGCTGGCCGTACCGGCATCGCACCCCCTGGCCAGCCAGAAGCGGGTGCAGTTAAGAGACTTGGCGCAAGAGTCTTTTGTCGGGTTTCCTTTCAGCGAAGGGCCAGGCTTTGAAAGCGTTGTCATGGCGGCCTGCCATGACTGCGGCTTTGTGCCCAGGTTTGTGCAGGTGGCAGCTGAAATGCAAACCATTTTGGCGCTGGTGAGCAGCGGCCTGGGCATTGCACTCGTGCCGCAAGCGATGCAGGCTGTTCAAACAGAATACGTCAGCTACCTGCAGGTCAGGCGAGGTAACTCAGCGGTCAAGTATTCATTGGCTCTGGCGTTTAATCCTCTGAACACCAACCCGACACTCAATGCCTTTGTGGCCATTGCCCTGCGGATGCGCCACCATTGATTCGCTCAGGTTTCTGGCAACTGATGCGGCAGCTGCTTCATGAATTCTTCCAGCTCATCAATCGGCAGTGCCCGACAAAACAAGTGCCCCTGATAGCACTCGCAGCCAAAGCGCCTGAGCATGTCACGCTGGGCAATGGTTTCCACACCTTCGGCCACGACTCCCAGCCCCAGGCTTTGCGCCAGACCAATAATCGTTCGGGCAATCGCTGCGTCGTTGGGGTCCGTCAGAATGTCCTTGACAAATGTGCGGTCGATTTTCAGCTGGTCAAGCGGCAAGTGTTTCAGGTAAGACAAAGCTGAGTAGCCTATGCCGAAATCGTCAATCGACAGAGTGATACCGGCCTCCTTGAGCAAGCCCATCTTGGCAATCGTGACTTCTATTCCGGTGGCCAGCAGGCTTTCGGTGAGTTCCAGTTTCAGTTTGTTGGCATTGATGCCTACACGGTGGATGGTGGCCATCAACGTGTCTACGAACTCAGGGTGGCGAAACTGACGCACGCTGACATTGACCGCAATGCGCAGGTCACGGGTCTCAGGCCGCTCGGCCCATTTGGCCAACTGCACGCATGCCGTTTCAAGTACCCATTGCCCCAACTGCAATATCAAGCCGCTTTCCTCAGCCTGGGGGATGAATTCGTCGGGGTACACCAGCCCCCGTACCTGATGTTGCCAGCGCACCAGGGCCTCTACACCAAACATGTGACCTTCGCGCCCTACCTGTGGCTGGTAATGCAAAACAAAATCGCCCCGGCGCAGGCTTTGGCGCAGCTCCAGGTTCAGCGCTGCATGGGCAGTTGCCACCGCCTGCATGACGGGGTCAAAAAAGCATATCGTGTTGCGGCCCAAGGCCTTGGCCTGGTACATGGCCAGGTCGGCTTGCTTGAGCAGGTCGCTCATGCTTTGTTGCTGCTTGTTAAACAGCGTGACGCCAATACTGCATGTCGTGTCATGCTGATAACCAGCGAGGTCATAGGGTTCACCCAATGCCTGCAAAATTCTTTGAGCAATTTTGCGGCTATAACTGGCGGCAGCCTTCGCCTGCTCAGGCAAACTTTCCAGCATCACAACAAATTCATCCCCGCCCAGCCGGGCCACGGTATCGCTTAACCTGACGCATGCTCCCAGGCGGATGGCAACTTTGCGAAGCAGCAAATCTCCCGTCGCGTGGCCAAGGGTGTCGTTCAGTATCTTGAAGTTGTCCAGATCAATAAACATCAATGCGCCATTGATGCTGGTGGGGTAGCTTGGGGGCTGGTCGTCGCTTTGACCCAATGCGCGTAACAGGCGATCCATCAGCATCTGGCGGTTCGGCAGCTGCGTCAAGGGGTCATAAAAGGCCATGTACTCAATTTCTTCTTCCTCAACCTTGCGTTGCGTGATGTCACGGCCTGTTGAGACCCAGTGCGAGGTCATGCCTTGCGCATTTTTGACTGGCACGATGTCCAGTTCAATCCAGAACAGCGAGCCATCTTTTTTGTA
>JAYVPR010000026.1:0-2773 GCA_043757245.1 Polaromonas sp.
CAAACGGCGAATTAAGAAATTCCCATCGAAAAAGGGTGGGGAGCCTATGAATCGGCGGTTTGATTGGACGCCTGTTGTTAAGTGAACAGCATTGGGGTCTGACTCCAATTAATTTCACTTCTCCCATAATGGGATATGATGGTCGGCATGCGAGTTATTGCAAAAATCACACTTAAAAAATTTTGGGAAATGCCGCAGTATGCTGATGCCAAAGGCTCACTCAAAAGCTGGCACGATGAGTCAGTCAAGGCCAACTGGGCATCACCCCAAGACGTGAAAAGCCAATACGGTAACGCCAGTATTTGCGGCAAAAACCGCGTGGTGTTCAACATCGGCGGTAACAAATACCGCCTTGTGGTTGAAATTCAGTACCAAGCCGGCATGGTTTGGGTCAAGTTCATTGGCACACATGCCCAATACAACACCATTGACGTGGAGAGCATCAAT
Source organism: Polaromonas sp. (assembly GCA_043757245.1). Classification (GTDB taxonomy): domain Bacteria; phylum Pseudomonadota; class Gammaproteobacteria; order Burkholderiales; family Burkholderiaceae_C; genus Polaromonas. Next base: position 448 of record JAYVPR010000026.1, read on the forward strand.
GCACATTAAACCTATCCGTAACGACGACGATTTGCGAGCTACCTTCATTCAACTGGAGCGTGTTTTTCAAGCTCAAATCGGCACTCCCGAGGCCGATGAGATGGAAATTCTGGTCGCCATGATTGAGGCCTACGAGAGCAGACATTACCCCATCAGCCCCGCGGACCCGGTGGAGGCCATCAAATTTCGAATGGACCAGCAAGGTCTGACACCGCGTGATCTTGAGCCTTTTATTGGCCCCAGCGGTCGTGTGTCTGAGGTGCTTAACCGCAAACGCGCGCTTAGCCTGCGCATGATCAAGCGTTTGCATGACGGCTTGCGCATACCTTACGAAAGCCTGCTTTCTACTTGATGATGAACGAAGTCGGCCCTCACGCCGATTGGCGGTTTTTTGCGCAAGAGCAGCCTGGACGAGTTGCCGCAACTGTGGAGCATTCTGGCGGGCAACATGAGCTTTGTGGGGCCGCGCCCGGCGCTGTTTAACCAGCACGACCTGATTGCGCTGCGCACCCAGGCAGGGGTGCATGAGCTGGTGCCCGGCAACCCGGCATGGCAGGCGTTGCTGCTCAAGCGGGGCTTCATGCAACGCATCGCGCGCGGCGCGCATGCTGCGGCAGCAGATTAAGTAAACTGCGAAGATCATTACCCAGGAGATGCTATGCAAATCATTGTGGACGTGCCTAACCACTATCTGGATGCCTTGCACAGCACCCAAGACGCTTTCGCTCAGGAGGCCAAGCTGGCCGTGGCGGTCAAGCTGTTTGAGATAAAACGCCTCTCATCCGGCATGGCCGCCAGTCTGGCAGGGCTGGATCGGGTGAGCTTCCTGGCCCAACTCCAGCGCTTTAACGTCCCGGTGATCGATCTAGACGCCGATGAATTGGAAGCGGACATCACCAATGCCTGAGCGCAACCAAACCCTGGTCACCAATACCCCCCCCTTGATTGCTTTGACCGCAGCCACTGGCGGTCTGGATGTATTGCGATTTCTTTACGCCCGCGTCGTGGTGCCGCTAGAGGTGGCGGCGGAAATTAAGGCCGGTGGCAAGCAGGCGTTCGGCGTGGCTGTGTTTCAGCAAGCAGAGTGGCTGGATGTGCAAGACCGTGCCGTAGAGCTGCAACCTTTCTTGCGCAATTCTCTTGATTTGGGCGAGGCCGCTGCGATTCAGACAGCCATGAATTTGAGTTTGCCGCTGGTGTGTATTGCTGAAACCTCTGGCAGGCGCATCGCCCGACTATGCGCCTTGAATGTCACTGGCTCCGTGGGCATCTTGCTGAAGGCGCAGCGCCTGGGTTACACGTTGAGCATTCCAGACGCACTGCAGCGCATGCGCAACCACGGCATCTGGTTGAGTGCGCAGGTTGTGCAATTCGCTTTGGCGCAAGGCCATTAGCGACACGCAATGAATCTACTTCAAGCCAAGGTGAAGACGTGATTCTGGTTACTGGCGCCACAGGGTTTGTCGGCAAAGCGGTCGTGCAACGCTTGCTGGCTGAAGACGAGTCTCAATGCGTGGCAGTGGCTGTGCGCCGAGAGAATCAGCCGTGGCCAGCGAGAGTGCTTCCCCGCGTGACGGGTGACCTGGAACCCTCAACTGACTGGTCGTTTGCGCTTGAGGGCGTAGCGGCCGTTGTGCACCTTGCCGCTCGCGTACATGTGATGGCTGATACCGCCGCCGACCCGCTGGTTGAGTTTCGCCGGGTCAACGTGCAAGGTACGTTAAATCTGGCACGGCAGGCAGCCGCAACCGGTGTGCGCCGTTTTGTGTTTATCAGTTCTATTGGCGTCAATGGAGCCGAGACCTTTCAGAAACCATTTACCGATCAAGATCAGGCGGCACCGCACTCACCCTACGCCGTATCTAAATACGAGGCCGAGTTGGCGCTGCAAGCATTGGCCGCTGAAACCGATATGGAAGTGGTGATCATTCGCCCCCCGCTTGTCTACGGGCCAAATGCGCCGGGCAATTTTGGTTCACTGATGCGCTGGCTCCAACGCGGCGTGCCCTTGCCGCTGGGTGCCATTCACAACCAGCGCAGTCTGGTGGCGCTGGGTAACCTGGTCGATTTGATTGTGCTTTGCCTGACACATCCCGCCGCAGCCAATCAGACTTTTCTGGTGTCCGATGGTGAAGATGTTTCCACCACCGAACTTTTGCAGCGCATGGGCCAAGCCCTAGGCCGCCCGGCGCGTTTGCTGCCCGTGCCGGCCAGCTTGCTGAAGCTGGCGGCAGCCCTGGTGGGCAAGCCCGATGTGGCCCAGCGCCTGTGCGGTTCGTTGCAAGTGGATATTGAAAAAACTCGGCGTTTGTTAGGCTGGACGCCG
>JAYVPR010000027.1:0-10236 GCA_043757245.1 Polaromonas sp.
TAGTTGACCTTGATGCCGGTCTCTTTTTCAAAACCTGCCACCATGTCTTTGGCGATGTAGTCAGGCCAGTTGTAAATGTTGAGAATTTTTTCTTCAGCCCCCGCAACGGGTGCTGCAACGGGGCTAGTTGTTACAGGTGTCTCTGGCTTTTTGCCGCAGGCCGCCAACACCAGAGCTGCCAACGCAACCCACCAGAACTGCTTTTTGAACATGTCTTACATCCGCCAAAGTCTAGGGAAATTCTGCTTTATTCGGGCAACAGACCCAAAAAAACAAATTGTAAGAGCTATTCCAGCCTTGACTCAGGGTCTGTCCCGAGGTCATCCCGGACATAGCCCGCGCAAATTCAAGGACTCAGGCACCAAGGGGCGGTGTTGTGTACCAGCCCCATCCACAGCGCCCAGACCGAGCTGGCCAGCAGCGCCAGACCTGCGATACGTATGGCCCACTGGCCTGAGCCCTGCCGCCCTAAGCGCAACCAGAGCCAGGGTCCGGCCATCAGCGATGCGCTGCTACCGAGGGCAAATAATGCCATCACGCCGGCGCCCTGAGCGGCGCTGCTGGTCATAGCAGCGACCAGCACGGCTGAATAAAGCAGGCCACAGGGAAGCAAAGCCCACAAGACACCCATCAAGCCAATCGGCGCCAGGGCTGCACCGCCCTTCAGACTGCCGGTGACTGAACGCACGCCACGCCAAACCTTGCGGGCTGAATCTTCAAGCCAAACGGGCTGGCGCGCCTGCCAGACCAGCAGCAACCCGAGCAGGGCAGCAGCAACATGAAAAAGGGTCCACACTGGGCGCAACGCAGCGGAGTGGACACTCAGCCAGCCCAGAGCCGAGTAGCCCACCATCCGACCTGCCTGAAACACCCATAAAGCGCGTGTGCTTTGGCCAACCTGGGAGCGGCCCATACCCGCACAAGCCGCACCACACATGGCCACGCAGTGCGGCCCGCCCGCAATACCCATGAGCAAGGCAGTTGCAGCGAGTGTTAGATCCATAAGCTCAACTCAGTTTAAAGCACCAACGGCGCGTTGTCCTGCAAAAAAAAGCATGTTTGACCTTCATAAAAATTGCGCATAAGGAGGCACGGCAAAAGAACCTTTGGGACTAATTTCAATCATGCGCGAAACATCAATCAATCTCTTTGATGTAACTCAAGCTTTTCCCAGTTCTCATAGTAAAAAATCCAACTACGGCGGGAAACACCATGTCAGTCAGCACCACTTTTTTTGTCCTGGACCGCTCTGCTAAGGTTGTATCATCACAGCTTTTACCAGCTACAGGGGCAAAAGTGGATAGACACTTGATCAAAATAGCCTGCTCCAACTGCAATATGCGAGAGCTGTGTATGCCCATTGGCCTGGACGCTGATGAATTAAAACGTGTTGATGAGCTGGTCACCAAGCGGCCTTTTGTCAAACGCGGCAGCGCGCTTTTTCGAGCGGGGGACAAGTTCACGGCGATGTATGCCATCCGCAGCGGTTTTTTAAAAACTTGCGTCACATCCGAAGACGGGCGAGCCCAAGTCACGGGCTTTCAAATGGCCGGTGAGATCATCGGGCTGGACGGAATAGCTACGGACCTGCATACCTGTGATGCCATCGCCCTGGAAGACACTGAAGTCTGCGCCCTGCCCTTTGAGCGGATTGAAGAGATCGCCAGAGAAGTCAAGGCATTTCAGCACCACGTCCACAAGATCATGAGCCGTGAAATCGTGCGTGAGCATGGTGTGATGCTGCTGCTGGGCAATATGCGGGCCGAAGAAAGATTGGCAGCATTTTTATTGAATCTGGTGCAGCGCCTGCATGCGAGGGGTTTTTCAAGCTCAGACCTGGTGCTGCGCATGACACGCGAAGAAATCGGCAGCTACTTGGGGCTAACGTTGGAAACAGTTAGCCGTACCTTCTCAAAATTCTCCGACGATGGGATCATCACTGTTAACCAGCGGCAGGTTCATATCCAGGATGCTGACGCTTTAAAACGGCTTGTCAACCACGAGCAGTGTCATTGACGTCGCGCGGCAGTTTGTTTAACCATAAAACAAGACTGCTGCAAGCCATGGCAATCAGCCAAAAACCAAAAAACGCCGCCGTGTAAACCGCTTGGCGCGATGGTTGCACGGTCTGGCCTGGCCAATGCACTTCACTTGGGTCAACGGCTGAAAACACCAAGGCTTCGAGCAAACAGGCGGCCAAAAATGCAGGCCAAGTGATCAATACCCAACGCTTGACGCTGCGAGACTTTTGCAGGTCAAGGTTTGGCATTTTTGTCCCCTCCTGTCGCGCTGTGGTTACGGCCTGTTTTGGCAGGTTGCATGGCGGGTTGAGCCACTTCAACTTCTTTGGCAAGTGCCAAGCCCTCTTTGTAATAATTTTCAGACACCACAGCATCCGGTCCTTGCAGGATGTACACCGCCGTCACCGCACAGGCCAACATGGCCGATACAGGCCCGGCAATCACCATCCAGACGTAAAACTCTTTGTACCAAGGGCGGAGGGTTGGTATATTCGGCACAGTTTGAGCAGCTGTTTTCATCATTCAAGGCTTTCAAAAAGATGGCTATCGGGGCACCAAAAATACGGACTTTTCGACCACTTCATCAGGCGGCGTGGCTTGAGAGGCAACGACAAAAGTGATAGCGTGCGAACCTGCAGTCAACCCCGGCTGCGCTAGCACCCGCACAGGCACCCAACGTGAGCTGGCTGCGTCCACCGCCACTGGCGTATCAGGCAGAGTACGCGCATCTACCAAACCTTCAACCCGAATCGAATACATTTGCGGCTGCTCAGTGGCATTCATGATTTGCAGGCGGTAGACATTTTCGATTTGACCCTGCCCCACCATTCGCGCAACAGAACCTCGGTCGCGCTGCACATCAACCTTGAAATTGGAGCGCGTTAAAAGGCTCCACAGCATGCCGATAATGACAGCACTGAGCACTGCCGTGTAGACCAGCACACGAGGTCTAAATATGCGTTTGAACATTTGCGTCTGGCTTAATTTTTGTGCCATACCGCTTTCAGTGCTGTTACGGATCAACCCGAGCGGGTAATGCATTTTGTCCATCACGCCGTTGCACACGTCAATGCACGCCGAGCAACTGATGCATTCATATTGCAAACCATTGCGAATGTCGATACCGGTTGGGCACACCTGCACGCACAGGCCGCAATCAATGCAGTCGCCCAGGCCCTTGGCGTGGAACTGGGCTGGTGTGTCGCTGCGCGGGCGCGAGCCCCGGCCTTCTCCACGTTCCACGTCGTAGGTCACTGTCAGCGTGTCCCGGTCAAACATGGCGCTTTGAAAGCGTGCATAGGGGCACATGTACTTGCAGACCTGCTCACGCATCCAGCCCGCATTGCCATAAGTAGCAAAACCATAAAACAGCACCCAAAACAATTCCCACGGCCCCAGGCCAAAACTGAGAACTTCACCCGCTAGTTGCCTGATGGGCGTGAAATAACCGACAAAGGTGAAGCCCGTCCATAGGCCAATCGCAATCCACACCGCTTGCTTGGCGCTTTTGCGGGCTATTTTATTCAAGCCCCAAGGGGATTTGTCTAGCCGCATGCGGGCAATGCGGTCGCCCTCAATCTTGCGCTCGACCCACATGAAAATCTCCGTGTACACCGTTTGCGGGCAGGTGTAGCCGCACCAAAGCCGCCCAGCAATCGCAGTGAACAAGAACAGTGACAGTGCGCTGATGACCAGCAAACCCGTGAGGTAAATCAAGTCCTGCGGGTACAGCACCAGATTAAAGATGTAGAACCGCCGGGATGCCAGGTCAAACAGCATGGCTTGTCGGTCGTTGATCGATAACCACGGCAAGCCATAAAACACCAACTGCGTTGCAAACACCATGGCCCAGCGCCAGTAGTTAAACCAACCGGACACACTGCGCGCGTAAATTTTGGCATCTGACTGGTACAGCGATGCCACGCTCGAAGAGTCGTCAACCGCTATCGGAATAACTCTTTGCGGGCGGCTAGTGGTCTCAGCTGGGGTGGGCACAATTTATCTTTATGGCGTTTTAGGTGCAGCAGGTGTATTAGCGGTAGTGGTTGCAACCGTGCTTTGCGACAGACTGAGCACATAAGCTGCCACCACATGAATCTGCTCAGCCGACAACTTGGGAGACTGCGCCGGCATGACATTGTTTTTACCGTTTTTGATAGCGCTGACAATCGCTGCTTCGCCCCATCCGTATAGCCAGTAGTCGTCAGTCAGGTTGGGGGCGCCCAACGCCTTGTTGCCCTTGCCGTCGACGCCGTGGCAAGCTGCACAGACAGAGAATTTAGCTTTGCCACTGAAAGCCTTGATCTCGTTGTGCGGGCTGCCTGACAGCGACAGCACATAGTGAGCCACCTCGCTCAACTCCGCCTCGCCACCTATAGCTGCGCCCATCGGCGGCATCAAACCTGCGCGGCCATTGGTGACGGTTTGCACAATCTGCGCCGCACTGCGCTCGCCCATCCAGGCGGTATTGGGGTTGGTCAAATTAGGAAAGCCCTTGCTGCCTGCGCCGTCAGAGCCGTGGCACTGCGAGCAGTTGTTCATAAACAGCCGCTCACCAACCGCCAATGCCCGCTTGTCTTTGGCCAGTGCCTCGACTGGTTGAGCTGCAAATGCTGCATATAAAGGTGCCACTTGTGCGCGGAGTTGTGTCACATCTTGCTGGTGTTCGCCTTCAGTTGACCACTTCAAAAGCCCTTTATAGCTACCCAAACCGGGGAAGACTGCCAGGTAAACCAGCGAAAAAATAATCATCAAAACAAACAGCCACAACCACCAGCGCGGCAGGGGGTTGTTGTACTCGCGCAGGTTTTCGTCCCACACATGGCCTGTGGTGTTGTCATCTGCCTTGCCATCATGCGCCACCACTGTCGCTTTGCCTGCCAGGTAGAGCAGCAAACCACAAGCGAGTATCGAAACAACGCTGATGGCTGCAACATACCAAGACCAGAATCCGTTAACGAAATCGCTCATGGCTGTGGCTCCTGGTTTCGCTTTTTTATGTTGGTAAAGGGCAATTGCGCGGCTTCGTCAAATTCGGCTTTGCGCGCAGGCCGATAAGCCCACACCAAAATACCGACAAAAAGCACAAAGCTGAAGACTGTCACCAGGCTGCGAAGAATATTGATGTCCATTTTTTGTTTCCTCCTTATTTCAACGCCAGGCCCAAGCCCTGCAAATACGCCACCAAAGCGTCCAGCTCGGTTTTGCCTTTCACCTCATCGGGTGCGGCGGCAATCTGGGCATCGGTGTAGGGCACACCTACGCGGCGCAGCGCTGTCAGGTGGGCGGCAATCGATGTGTGGTCTGCGGGTGCTTTCTCCAGCCACGGGTAGGCGGGCATGTTGGACTCGGGTACCAAATCTCGCGGGGCGATTAAATGCAGGCGCTGCCACTCGTCGCTGTATTTGCCGCCCACCCGGTGCAAGTCAGGCCCAGTGCGTTTGCTGCCCCACTGAAACGGGTGGTCGTACACAAATTCACCGGCCACTGAATAGTGGCCATAACGCAGTGTTTCAGCTACCAAGGGTCGAATCATTTGCGAGTGGCAGTTGTAGCAGCCTTCACGAACATAAATATCACGGCCTACAACTTTCAAGGCGGAATCAGGCGTGATACCTTTGATCGGCTGGGTGGTGGATTTTTGAAAGAACAGCGGCACGATTTCCACCATGCCGCCAACCGCCAGGACAATCAAAATCAACACAATCATCAGCGTATTGTTGGTTTCAACTTTTTCGTGGGTAAATGCCATGGTGATTTCCTTATGCGTGGGCTGTATTGAGGGGAATCGGCGCATCAAAGGGCTTACCCGCCCGCGCCGTCATAAAAACGTTCCAGGCCATCACCAACATCCCTGTCAGGTACAAAATTCCACCGAAAAACCGCACCACATAAAACGGATAAGTGGCTTTGACACTTTCCACAAAGGTGTAGGTCAACGAGCCATCAGCATTGATGGCGCGCCACATCAACCCCTGCATCACACCAGCTATCCACATGGCTGCGATGTACAGCACGATGCCGACGGTAGCTACCCAAAAGTGAAGTTCAATAGCGGGCACGCTGTGCATTTTGCTTTTGCCGAACATGCGCGGCACAAGAAAGTACAACGCGCCCATCGAAATAAACCCCACCCAGCCCAGCGTGCCGCCGTGCACGTGCGCAACGTTCCAGTCGGTGTAATGCGACAGCGCGTTAACGGTTTTGATCGACAGCATCGGCCCTTCAAAAGTCGCGATACCGTAAAACGAGAGCGCGACAATCATGAAGCGAATGATCGGGTCATCGCGTAGCTTGTGCCAAGCGCCTGAAAGCGTCATCACACCGTTGATCATGCCGCCCCAACTGGGCGCCAGCAAGATCAACGAGAACACCACGCCCAGCGACTGCGTCCAATCCGGCAAAGCGGTGTAATGCAAGTGGTGCGGACCCGCCCACATGTAAGTAAAAATAAGTGCCCAGAAATGCACGATGGACAAGCGGTATGAGTAGACCGGCCGCTCGGCCTGTTTGGGGATAAAGTAATAAACGATTCCCAAAAAGCCCGCTGTCAGCAAGAAACCCACTGCGTTATGGCCATACCACCACTGAATCATGGCATCTTGCACGCCTGCATAGGCTGAATACGACTTCATCCAGCCCGCAGGCACCACCGCAGCGTTGACGATATGCAGCATAGCCACAGCAATGATGAAGGCCCCATAAAACCAGTTGGCGACGTAAATGTGGCGTACTTTTCGAATGCCGATGGTGCCAAAAAAAACAATCGCGTAAGCCACCCAAACGACGGCGATCAACAGCGCAATAGGCCATTCCAGTTCAGCATATTCTTTGCCGCGCGTGTAACCCATTGGCAGCGAGACAGCCGCTGCCACAATCACCGCCTGCCAGCCCCAAAAGTGAAAGGCTGCCAGCTTGTCTGAAATGATGCGCGTCTGGCAGGTGCGCTGCACCACGTAGTAACTGGTGGCAAACAGCGCACAGCCGCCAAACGCAAAAATACCGGCGTTGGTGTGCAACGGGCGCAGCCGACCAAATGACAGCCACGAGATGCCAAAGTTCAGCTCTGGCCAGGCCATTTGCGCTGCGATAAAAACGCCTACCAGCATGCTGACCACGCCCCATACCACCGCCATGATGCTGAACTGCCGCACCACCTTGTCGTTATAAACCGTCGCGTTTGAAGCAGCCCAAATTCTTTGGCGTGTATTGATGATTGGGACGGGGAGTACTGCACTCATGAATGAACCCTTTTTATGAAAGTTATGGTTGAGTGTGCAGATGGGTGGCAGTCGGCGTATTGATGTGGATCAAGCTTGCGTCAACGGGGGCAGCAGGCTCAGCCATCAGAATCCGTTCGCTTTCAGATTCAAGCTCTTCAAACTGACCCGACCAGACAGCCCATGCCAGTACGCCCATCACAGCAAGCGCAAGCAGTACCGACAGTGGGACCAGTAAAAACAAAATATCCATCAAGAATTTTTTCTGAATTGCGACAGCCGCGCTGCATTGGCCACCACCAACAGCGAGCTGAGCGCCATGCCCAGCCCTGCCAGCCAGGCAGGTAAAAAACCAGCCAACGCCAAAGGCACGCAAGTGGCGTTGTAAATCGCGGCCCAAGCCAGGTTTTGCTTGATGATGCGCAGTGTGCGCCTAGCTTGCTGCAACATGGCGGGTAACATCAAAAGTTGTGCCCCGGGTAGTACCAAATCACTTTGTGCCTGCGCCAGCGGCACGGCTGCTCCAATGGCCACAGAGACATGCGCGGCAGCCAGCGTAGGCCCGTCGTTCAGGCCGTCACCCACCATCATGACTTTGCAACCTTTGGCTTGCAGTTCTTGCATCAGGACCAGTTTGGTCTCGGGTGTGCAATCGCCCTGCGCTTTTTGAATGCCCAATTGCTCAGCAACCCTCATTGCAATTGCCTGCGTATCACCCGACAGCATGTAGACGGCCAACCCTCTTGCCTGTAAGGCAGCAATGGTTTTAGCAGCATCAGGCCTTACGGTTTCATTAAAATCGAAAGTCGCTACCCATCCCCGGCTGTCGGCGAGATGGACCCGACCCAGAACACGACCCACAGCAGCGTCAGCTGCATCGATACCGCAAAAGCTGCTTGAGCCTAAACGCATTTCGCCCGGTGTATTCGCACCGTCGAAGCCTTTTTCGTCAAACGACCCTTCGACGCCAAGGCCTGCAAACTCTTTGACCTTTGCCACCGCAAGCGCGGAGCAGTCTCCGCTTGCCGCCACCAGTGCGCGCGATACGGGATGCAGTGATTGCCTGGCCAGGCTAGCAGCCCATTGCAGCGCAACAACCTGCGTGACGCCATCGCGGACATGCACTTCCGTCAAGCTCATCGCAGTCTCGGTCAGCGTGCCAGTTTTGTCGAAAATAACGGTATCAATATCGGCTAAAGATTCAATCGCCTGCAAGCGCCGCACCAACACACCATGGTTCGCCAGCAGCCCGGCGGTAGTCAGCATGGCAGTCGGAGTGGCCAGCGACAGCGCGCAGGGGCAAGTCACCACCAGCACAGCGACAGCCGCCATGAGCGCCATGGGCGGATCAGTGCGCCACCAATACGCTGCTGCACCCAACGCTGCAAGCAACACAAATATCAAAAACGGCTTGGCTACCCTATCGGCCAGCACGGCAAGACGCGGTTTGTCTAGCGTAGCCCGCTCCATCAGCGCAACAATTTGTGCGTAGCGTGTCGTCGCACCCAATTTATCAACACGCACCACAGCGGGGTTGCCCACGTTGTAGCTGCCAGCCATCACTGAATCGCCCACATCGCGTGCCACAGGCCGGGACTCACCCGTTAGCAGCGCCTCGTCGACAAACGTACCGCCGACAAGCAGCGTGCCATCTGCCGGAAAAACCTCTCCTGGCAAGACGCGAAACACATCGCCTGGTCTCAAACGACGCACCGCAACGCGTTCGAACTCGTCACCGGACAACTGACGCTCAACACTGCCAGGCAGGCGCTGCATCAGTGCCCCGAGCGCGCCAGCCGTGCGGGCGCGCAGGCGCTGTTCCAGCCAGCGACCCGTCAATAAAAAGAATACAAACATAGTCAGAGAATCAAAATACACCTCCCGACCCCACCAGCCCTGCGGCTCAAAGGTGGCAGCTGTGCTGACGGTAAAAGTCACCACAATACCAATGGCGACGGGTAAATCCATGCTGATACTGTGCCGCATCAAGTCGCGCCACGCATTACTAAAAAACGGCCCGCATGAAAACAGCACGACGGGCAAACTCAATACCCATGATGCCCAGCGCAAGAGCTTTTCAATATCGGGGGAAATGTCGCCTGGCTGCGTGAAGTAAGTGGGTGCCGCATACATCATGACCTGCATCATGCAAAAGCCCGCTACCAGCCAGCGCCACAGCGCCAAGCGAGACTGCTGACGATCTTTGTCGAACGAAAAAGCGTCTTCTGCTGGTAACAACTCGTAGCCCTGCGTCAAGCCAGCGCCCATCCAGACAGACGGGCGAGTCAGCGCCGGCTGCCATGTGACGCTGGCACTGGCACTTGCTGCACTTACCTGTACGGCCAGCACACCCTGGACACCCAACAACGCGGACTCAAGCGTCAAAGCGCAGGCCGCGCAGTGCATACCCCGCACCACCACGAAAGATTGATATTTTTCGTTCTGGCCCTTCTGGTTATTGACGCTCTGGGAGAAACCAGCCCAAGCTTCGGGCTCGTCGTACACGGCCAACGGGGTACTGTTTGCTGTTTCTAGCGAAGTGACTTGCCCAAAGACAGGAAAAGGTGTGGCCGTGGCAGCTTGCATCGCGCAAGATTACCGCCCGTTATACGAAGAAGTCTTGATATGGATCAAGCTCTTCTGCAATGTTTTCTTTTACGCTAAAAGTTCAAGCAGCTGCAAACCAAACTACCGGAGACTCACCATGTACCAAAAAATCCTGATTGCTACTGACGGCTCAACCCTGTCAAAAAAAGCCGTCACCAGCGGGCTGGAGCTTGCCGCACTGACAGGCGCAAGCATCATTGCCCTAAAAGTCGTGCCGCGCTACCCGGTCAGCTACTTTGAAGGCGGTGTAGCCTTGTCTGTCAACAATGTGGCGGGCGTTGAAAAGCAGTGGGCAGATGCCGCCATGGCAGTGGTCGGCAAGGTCAAAGACGCAGCCGAGGCAGAAGGCATCAAGGCCAAAGCCATCACCGTATCGTCAGACTTCACGG